>JALGVA010000245.1 GCA_029820295.1 Candidatus Zipacnadia bacterium | reverse complement strand
CATCGCACCGATCGCGCTGCCCTTTGCGGTGCGCATCGCCGACATCGCCTTCCCGGATGAGCCGACGCTCTCGCTGGGCGGCTGGGATTACACCGACACCGGCGGCCTCTACGGCGTCACCGCCGACAACATGGCGCCGCTGATCGCGAAGATGCGCGAGCACCACGTCAACGTGCCGTGGGCCACGCGCGACACGGCGCCCAGCGGCGGGGAGTACGATGACGAGGGGCGGCTGACCGGCGAACTCGACTTCACGCGCTGGGACCGCTGGGTCTCCCGCTGGCCCGAGCCGCGCTACTACAGCGTCTTCCTGCGCGCGTCCGCGGACTTCCGGGGCGAGCCGCTCGGCACGCCGCGCTTCGACCGCATGGTGGGCGAGTGGATCACCGCCTGGGTCGAGCACATGGCCGGACAGGGCATCGCGCCCGGCCAACTGCAGCTCCTGATCGTCGATGAGCCCACGCGCGCGGACCAGGCGGAGATCGTCATCACCTACGCGCGTGCCATCAAGGCCGCGCAGCCGCAGGTGCGCATCTGGGAGGACCCGCGCTTCAAGGAGCCGTGGACGATCGACCCGCAGTTCTGGGCGCTCTGCGACGCGCTGTGCCCGAACACCTACGTGTTCGCGCGCGCCGACCAGGCGGAGCGTGACGTGTACCTCGCGCAGCAGGCCGCGGGGGCCGAACTGTGGCTCTACGACTGCTCCGGGCCGGGCAAGGGCCTCGACCCCTACAGCTATCACCGCGGGCAGACGTGGATGGCCATCCGCTACGGCGCGGTCGGCTGCGGCTTCTGGGCCTTCGGCTCGTGTGGCGGGACCGGCTGCACCTCGTGGAACGCCTACGCGCAGACCGAGACCGAGTACTCGCCGCTGTTCGTCGGCGCCGACAGCGTGACCGACGGCAAGCACATGGCCGCGATCCGCGAGGGCATCGAGGACTACGAGTACTTCATGATGCTGCGCGCACGCGTCGAAGAGCTGAAGGCGCGTGGCGCGGGTGGCGAGGCGCTGGCGCGCGCCGAGGCGCTGCTGGCCGAGGGGCCTCGCGAGGTCACCGACGCGATCGCCGCCGGTGGGGTGGGCTGGGGCGGCGAGATCGACCGCTCGGCGATGGACCGCGTACGCGTGCAGGTGCTCGACGCGCTTGAGGAGCTGGCGGCGCAGTAGGCTACCGCGCCGCCACGAAGGTCGGCGTGAAGGCGGTCAGGCGCCCGGCCATGTCGGCGACGTAGACGCGCTCGCCATCGAAGGCCGGCGCCGCGAACGCGAACAGGTCGCGGGTCACGCGCTCCTGCGCGAGCAGCGCGCCGGTCGAGTCATCCAGCGCACTGAGCATGCCACGGTCGGAGATCACCCACACGACCCCGCCGGAGGCCACCGGCGGCGTGGCGACTGCGCCGGTCGGGACCTCCGCCAGCCAGACCACCGAGCCGTCGGCATTGCGCTTGCTCACGCGCCCGTCGGAGTGCCGGACGTAGACGAAGCGGCCGTCGGCGCAGCCCGCGACCGCCGCGGCCTTCTCCTCGTCGAGCAGGCGCTCGCCGGTGCGCGCGTCGAAGACCGTCAGACGGTAGGCGCGGTCGGCGAAGAACACGTTGCCGCCCGCAAAGGCCGGCGCGCAGTCGGCCGGGCTGTAGTACCAGGCGACGAACCCCTCGCGGTCGCTGCCCGCGCTGGGATGCCGCCAGCGCAGCGCGCCGTCGGCCAGCTCAAGCGCGTACGTGTAGTGATCCCACGCGCCGACGTAGACGCCGTCGGCGCCGCCGCAGGGCGCGACCTCGATGGCGTACTCCGGGGCGTCCGAGCGCCAGGCGAGGGCGCCGGTGGCGGCATCGAGCGCAAGCACCTCGCCCTCGGCGGTGCCGAACACCACGCGGCCCTCGATCAGCGCCGGCGAGCCGTAGATCGCGCTGCCCGCGTCGAAGCGCCAGCGGTCGCCGCCATCGCGATCGAGCGCGTAGAGCCAGCCATCCGCCGAGCCGAAGTACACCGCATCGCGCGCCTCGTCCACCAGCGGCGTCGAACGCACCTCGCCGCCGGTGCGGAACTCGCGCAGGACGCGACCATCGACTGCGTCGAGGGTTGTCAGCACGCCCGAGTTGTCGCCGACGTGGACGCGCCCGCCGGAGACCGCCGGCGTGGACTGACTCGAGCCGCCCAGCGGCGTGCGCCAGGCGATGTCGAAGGCCCCACCGTTGACGAAGAACTCGTCGGTGCGGCTGGTGACACGGCCGTCAGCGTCGGTCAGCTCGACGCGCAGGATGTGCGCGCCGGGCTCGACGGCCTCGGCCGGCAGCTCGACGATCCACGCCTCGCCTTCGCGCGCGAGCGCCCCCGACGCGTCGCCATCGAGCGTCCACTGACCGGCCACCGCCCCATCCACCGGCTCGCAGCTCACCAGCCAGCGCAGCGGCTGACCCGGCTCGAAGACCGGCGCGAGCGGCGAGACGGTCATCTGCAGGAAGGGCGAGCGCGCGGGCAGAGGCTTCTCCAGCAGCGCCACCATCTCGCCGCTTGCGTGCTGGTGGCAGACGCGCAGCATGTTGTCGCGGATCGACACGATCCCGTAGCCGCGCTTGTCCCCCCAGGTGCTGCCGCCCATCACCGTGTCGAGGCCCTCGACCTGCCAGGCGCGCGCGCTGTGCCCGTGCCCCACCAGCATGAGCACCACATTGCGGGTGCGCAGCAGGTCGAGCAGCCGCGCGCGATCCCAGGCGCCGGCGAACTCGCGGCCGTCGAGCGCATGGTGCAGGAAGACGATGACCGGCTGCTCAGGCGGGGTGCGTTCGAACTCCGCCGCCAGCCAGCGCACGCCCTCCTCGGCGATCGACGGGCGCGGGTCCTGCGGGGTCGCGGTGTCCCAGCCGATGAACTTCACGCCCGCCCGCTCGAAGGCGTAGAACGCGCTCCCGTGCAGTGTCCGCAGGCGCGGCCGTCCGCAGCGCCAGGTGTTGTCGTGGTTGCCGAGCTGGAGGTAGACCGGGAGGTCGATGCCCACCCACAGGCCCAGATAATGCTCCCACCAGCCGCTGCCGCCGCCGAACTCGTTGAGGTCGCCGGTCGAGAGCATGAACGAGGGCGCGGCCGCGGTCACCCCGTAGGGCGCCAGCGCGATCTCCTGCCCCAGCGGCAGCGCCGCGAGTGTCTCGCGCGTCTGCGCCACCGCGTGCGGCACGTGCTCGTCGGAGACGTGGATAAAGGTCAGGTCATCGACGGCCCACGCTGCGCCTGCCGCCAGCCGGGCGAGGACCGCGAGGGTCACGATCCGGTGAACGCTCACGGCTCGACCACCGCGCGCAGCATGTCACCGGGCCGCGCGGCGGTGGCCTCCATCGCCTCGGCGGTCTGCTCAAGCGCATACATGCGCACCGGCAGCGCGCCCATGTCGATCGCGCCGGTGCCGATCAGCTCGATGGCCTCCTCGAGGGTGCCGCGCGAGCGACGCGAGAAGATCACGGTCAGCTCGCGCCGACGCGGGATGGTCGAGTCGAAGGTCACCTGGTCCGGATGCGGGATGCCCACCACCACCACGCGGCCGGCGGGCCGCGCCAGCCGCATGGCCTGCTCGACCGCCTGATTGTCCCCGGAGCACTCGAAGACCACGTCGGCCTCCACGCCGGCGTCGAGCAGCTCCTGATGCGAGGCGGCGATCGGCCCGGCGCCGAGTGCCCGCGGCCACTCGCGACGCGCCTCGATGGGCTCGGCGAGGGCGATGCGGTCGATGCCGCGCGCCTTGAGCACCAGCATCACGCACATACCGATGGTACCCGCGCCCAGGAGCGCGACCGACTGCCCGTTCCTGACGCCCGACAGTCGCACCGCGTGGATGCCCACGCCCAGCGGCTCGATGAGCGCGCCCGCGACGAAGCTCACGCCCTGCGGCAGCGCGCGCACCGCGAACGCCGGACAGGCGATGTACTCGGCCAGCGCCCCATCGCGCTGCGGGAAGCTCGGGAAGACGATGTTCCGACACAGATTCTCGTGGCCCGCCAGGCAGACGTCGCACTTCCCGCAGTGCCAGCTCGGCTCCACCGCCACCGGCGTGCCGACCGGCGGCCCGTCTACGTCCTCGCCCAGCGCCGCGACCTCGCCCGAGAACTCGTGGCCCTGGATCATCGGGTGGTCGGGCACCACACCGCTGGCGTGGCCGTCCTGGTAGAGGCGCAGGTCCGACGGGCAGATGGCCACCGCCCGCACCCTTACCAGCACCTCGCCCGGGCCCGCATCGGGCGTGGGCACCTCGTCGATTCGCACGTCGCGTGCCGCATGGAGCCTCGCCGCTCGCATCGGTCATCACCTCTCAGGTCCATCCTGCCGCCTGCTTCGGGGGCGGGCGCCGCGAATCCTGCCTGGCGGGCCGGCGCAGGAGACCCCGCCTCCGGCGGCGAACCGCGCGGCGGTTGACCGCGGCATCTCCCGCCGAACCGAGGTGCGCTGCATGGCGGAGGTCTCACCCCAGGCGAACGCCGAAGGGCCGCAGACGGAGGTGCGCCCCGAGCAGGGCGTGCGCCACTACGCCACGGCCCGCGCCATCAGCATCGCGGTGGTGATCACGCTCCTGGTCGGGGCGTGGACGAAGCAGGCGGAGCTGGTCACCCTCACCAGCC
>JALGVA010000244.1 GCA_029820295.1 Candidatus Zipacnadia bacterium | reverse complement strand
GACGAGGCGGTCACGCCCGACGTGGTCGCGGAGCTGCGCGCGATGCTCGCCGAGGGGGCGAATGACGATGACAACGCTGATCGCTGACATTGCGCTGGCGGTGACGGTGGTGCTGGGGCTGGGGAGCATCGCGGCGCTGGTGCTGCGGAGGGCATCGCCGGCGCTGCGCCATGCTGCGTGGCGGGCGACGCTCGTCGGCGTGTGGCTGGCGCCGCTGGCGGTGATCGCGGCGGGCACGCTACCCGTGCAGCGCCCGGAGATCGCCGTGCCGATCCCGCACTATGCGCCCGCTCCCGCGCCCATCGCGGAGGCCCCACCCCCGCCGGTCGAGGAGCCGATGGCGCCCGTGGCGGAGGTCGCTCCGGCGGTTGAGCCTGCGCCTGCGCCGCGCGAGCCCCTGCCGGTCGCCGCGATCCTGCTGAGCCTGTGGGGGGCCGGGGCGCTGGTGGCGTCCCTCACATTCGCGCGGGACGCCAACGCGCTTCGGACGCTCCTCACCGAGGGCGGGCCGAGCGACCGCCCGGCCTCCGTGGAGGCCATCGCGCAGCGGCTGGGGCTGACGCGACTGCCGAGGGTGCGGCGCTCCGCGGAGGTGAGCGTGCCGGCGGTGGCGGGGTGGCTGCGCCCGACGCTGGTGCTCCCGACCGACGGTCGGCCCGACGAGGCCGCGCTGATCCACGAGCTGGCGCACGTGCAGCGGGGCGATGTGCCGGCGCTGGCGGCGGCGCGGCTGACGGCGGCGGTCTGGTGGTGGCATCCGCTGGCGTGGCTGCTGCTGCGCGGGCTGGCGGCCACCGCCGAGGAGGCCTGCGACGACGTCGTGCTGGCGCTGACCGGCGCCCGCCGCGAGTATGCGCTGATGCTCACCGACTGGGCCGAGCGCGCCACCGTCGCCGGCGCGGTGAACTGCGGCTCGCGCGGGCGCGAGCTCATCAGCCGCGTGCGCCGCGTGCTCGACGAGCGCGTGCGGCCGGTGGTGGGGCTCTCGGGCGGCGCGCGCGTGGCGGTCATCGCCTGCGCGCTGATGGCAGTGGTGGCCGCGGGCGCGTTCGGGCTCCGCGCGGTCGCGCCCGACGCCGACGGCATCACCACCGTGCTGCTCATCGGCACCGACAGGCGCCCGCACCTCAAGGAGGGCCTCGATGACCGCGCCCGCGCCGACGCGATCATGCTGCTCTTCGTCAGCCCGGAGACCGACCGCGCCGCGCTGCTGTCGCTGCCACGCGACCTGCGCGTGCGCATACCCGATCTCGGCGACATAACGCTGGCTGGGGCCTGCTGGTTCGAGGGCAGTTCGCTGGTACGCATGTGCGTCGAGAGCCTGCTCGAGGCGCCGATCGACCATTACGTGCAGCTCGACATGGCGCGCTTCCCCGAGGTGATCGATGCGCTCGGCGGAGTGACGATCGACGTGCCGGACGTCGAGGGCGGCGGGCGCGGGATGAACTACGATGACACCTGGGGCGACCTGCACATCCACCTGCAGCCCGGCCTGCAGCACCTCACCGGCGAGCAGGCGCTGGGCTTCGTGACCTACCGCAGGGGCGACAGCGACCTCGCCCGACAGAAGCGCCAGCAGCAGCTCCTGCGGGCGCTGGTCGAGCAGCGGCTCCGGCGCGCCAGTGTTCGGCAGGTCATCCGCGACATGCCCCCTCTGCTGGATGCTGTCGAGACTGACATGAGTTGGCGTCAGGCGGTCGATGTCGTGCGCGTGCTGCGCGACGTGTCGGAGGATGCGCTGCTCACGACCGACCTGACCGCCCACCTGCGCGATGCCGTGAGCAATGGCATCTACCACACCGAGATCGACGAGGCGGACCTGGCGGGCGTGCTGGCGGAGGTGGCGGGGCATCTCGGGGCCCGGGTGGTGGCCGCCATCGGGCCTCACGCGCCGCGAGGCGACGGGTTCAGCCTGGAGTTCTATGTGGCCGAGGAGGTGGAGATCCGGCCAGCACCTGAGGACTGGCGCTGGGAGGCGGTGGAGAGCGCCGGCAGGGACTCGCGCCTGTTCGACTACTGGGACGGCAACCGCAGGCGCCACTTCCGCACGCCTCTGGAGGCTGCGTTCACCGACGCCGACGTCGCCCGCGTCGAGGCGATGGAGGAGAGCGGCACGCTGTCCTTCCAGATGAAGGACTGGGAGGCGTTCCGCGAGTGGACCGGCGCGCACGTCGGCGAGGTGCTGCTGATCGTGCTGAACGGCGAGGTGCTCGCCGCCCCGGTCATCAGGTCAGCTATCCCGGGTTTGGGCGTCATCGAGGACCTGACGCAGGAGCAGGCGCAAGCGATGCTCGACCACTTCGGCCCGGCGCACGGCGAGAGCGCCGGAGCAGAGATGGGCTACAGGCCGCCCTTCCTGATGCCCGTGGACGGGCGGGTGACCGGGCAGTTCGGCTGGCGGGCCGACCCGATCACAGGGGAGCACAGGTTCCACATCGGCATCGACATCGCCGCGTCCGAGGGCACGCCGATCAAGGCTGCCGGGGATGGCACGGTCATCTTCGCCGGGTGGCGGGGCGCCTACGGGCGCACGGTCATGATCGACCACGGCGGAGACTGGGCGACGGTCTACGCGCACTGCTCGGAACTGCTGGTCGAGGTCGGGCAGGAAGTCGCGCGCGGCGAGGTCATCGCGAAGGTCGGCTCATCCGGCGTCGCGACCGGCCCGCACCTGCAGTGGAACGTCTATCGGGATGGGGAGACGGTCGATCCGCTGGAGCATGCGGCGCCGCCCACCGGGGAGCGGGGGCTGGGATGGGGCGGCCCGGCAACCACGCCGGAGGCGCAGCCGCTCAACCCGCGGCGCGTCAGGCTCGTGGACTACAACCGCCGGCTCGCGCCCGATGATGAGCGGACCAATGAGCCGCGTCCCGGTGGCCTCAGCCTGATCGGCGTGGTCTTCCGCGACGAGTGGGGGTTCGGCTCGGACTACGTCGATGGCTCGGAGTACGATGCTTTCCGGTCGGAGGCCATGTTCTGGGTGAAGACGGAGGGGACGACGGTCACGCGCACGCAGTGGCACGCGGCCGAGTACCTGGCGCTGGCGAACCGCATCCTGCCCGCGGCCCGGGCGACGCTGTGGTCGCCGGATCTGCTGCGCGCCTTCGAGGACCCGCAGACCCGTGCCGACGCTCTCGCCGGCCTCCGGGCGCTGCAGGCCGACTACCTCAAGGTGCGCGAGATGCACGCGGCACTCACGGTGCCCGCCGATGCCGCCGGGATCGACGCGCAGATCGCGGCCATCCTCGACACCGGGCGCGACAGCTGGGCGGGGCTGCGCGCCGAGGCCGAGCGCCTCTACCGGGAGAAGCCCGGCGCGGACAGGCTGACCTACTTCGAGCGCCTCGCGTGGTGGCAGAGGCAGGCAGATCAGAAGGGCTGGCACTGGCAGGACCTGCGCGCTCGCATCAGGGATGCCGAGGAGGCGCTCCGGGAGTACTCGGCCCAGCCCGAGCTTGACATGAGCATCGCGATTCCGGCGGGGGGCTGAGCCCCGACCGGGGCGACGGCAACGGCGTGCCTCGTGCCGTTCGGAGGGCGGCTCTTTAGAGCCGCCGGCGTTGCCGTTGCGTCTGGCGAGACAACGGCCGGCGCATCTGAAGATGCGCCCTCCGTACGACATAGGACACAGGCCGGAGCGGGGTCCGGCCTCTCCAACGGCGACGACAACGGCGCACGGGCAGGACTGCCCGTGCCACGGAACGGCACACGAAACAGGCCGGCGCGGGGGTCGGCCTCTCCAACGGCAGCAGCCGGCGCATGTGGGGGAGTCGCCGGCGACCTCGATGCGCCGCTCCGGACGGCAGAGGCAGGCGGGCCTACCTCTCCAGCAGGGCCGCGATGTCCACGAGTTGACCGTCGCGCAGCAGCTTCACGCAGGCCGCTTCGGCGTCATCGGGGAGGGCGGTGAGGTCGATGGCGTTTGCGCCCGCCTGGGCGGGCCGACTGATGAGCGCCTCGCCATCCCCGTTCGCGACCATCAGTGTGTGCTCGGCGGCAGGCGGGTCGCCCTCGACTTGCACCTGCAGCGCATCCCCCGCGCGCGTCACCGCCAGCCGCCGGGTGAGCCGGGCGATGCAGGCGACGCCATCGCGCGGCAGGTAGACGCGCACTCCGGCCAGGCCGTCCGCGCGCCCCACCGGCTCGACCTCTGCGCAGGCCAGCATGTCGAAGAGGTGCTCGCCCTCCGCCATCGTGATCGCCAGCGCCTCGCCGTCGAAGGTGTGCCCGGTGGCGTTGAAGAGGTGGTAGAGCGTCTTGCCGGGAGCGCCGAAGCGGTTCACGTAGACCCGCGGCGCGTTGCCGGGCGTGACCAGCAGCGGGTAGGCATCGCCAAGCTGGTAGGCGTCCTCGCTCTCGGACAGGATGGTGTAGAAGTTGACCGGGTAGTAGCGCCCGAAGGACTCGACGGCGTTCCAGAACTTCTTGCGGTCGCCCAGCTCGCGCGACCAGAAGATCTCGATCTCACCGAAGTTGGCGCCGCCCAGGTCCAGCTCATACGCCTTGCACTCCGGGAAGTAGAAGCGCTGCAGGTTGCACTCCAGCGGCCGCATGAGTGAGGCCACCACGGTCATGTCGTAGGTGATGCAGCCGTCGATGTACTGCATCAG
>JALGVA010000088.1 GCA_029820295.1 Candidatus Zipacnadia bacterium | reverse complement strand
GTCGCCGCGCTCCTCGGCCGCCTCGATCATGCGCTGGGCGACGCGGTCCTTGATCGAGCCGCCCGGGTTGAGGTACTCGGCCTTGGCCCAGATCTCACACGGCGCGTCGCAGCCGACGCGCACGATGGGTGTCGAGCCGATAGTCTCGAGGATGTTGCCGCAGTTCACGTGGCCTCACTCCGGTTCGCGGCCCGGTCAGCGCTGGCAGGCCGGGCAGTAGAAGGTTGAGCGGTTGCTCTGCACGATGCGCTCGATGACCCCTGCGCAGCCGCGTCGGCGGCAGCGCTCGCCCTCGCGCCCGTAAACGCGCAGGCGCTCGCCGAAGCGACCGGGCACGCCCGCCCCGGTCACGTAGTCGGCGATGGTGGTGCCCTCCGCCGCGATGGCCTCGGCCAGCACGCGCCGAATGGCCCGGTGCAGCCGCCGCACCTGCTCCTCGCTCAGCTCGCCGCACGGCGCCTGGGGCGAGATGCCCGCGCGGAACATGGCCTCGCAGGCATAGATGTTGCCGATGCCCGCCACGCATCGCTGGTCGAGCAGCGCCGCCTTGACCGGTGCGGTCCGCCCGGCCAGCATCTCCGCCAGCCGCCGCGCGGTGAACGCGTCGGCCATGGCGTCGAGGCCGACGTTGCGCAGTGTCTCGCTCTCGCCCGGGCGACCGTCGGCGCACAGCTCCAGGTGGCCGAAGCGCCGGGGGTCGCGAAAGACCAGTCGGCGCCCGTCGGACAGATCGGCGATCAGGTGCGTGTGCTGGTCGGTGGGCGCCTCGGCGTCGGTGACGCACAACCGCCCGGTCATCCCCAGGTGTGCCAGGAGCACCGCGCCGTTCGAGAGCCCGATGATCAGGTTCTTCCCACGCCGGCCGATCTCCCCCACCGTCCGCCCGGTCAGCTCGCGCTCAAGCGCCCGGCAGTGCCATCCGCCCTTCAGGAGATCGTTCCGGCGGGCACGCACGCGGTGCAGCCTGCGACCGCTCAGGGCGCAGGCGAGGTGGCGCCGCACGGTCTCGACCTCGGGAAGCTCGGGCATGGCACTCCTCGGCGACGGGCGTGGCTCACATGACGCAACGCACCGGCGCCCCGCCGACACCGGTACACCGCTGAGGATACGTCTCTCCGGGGCGTGTGTCAATCGCGTCTTTCGGAGTCCCGCTGCCCGGGTCGTCGCCGTCATGGAGCGGCCGGGCTTCAGACCGGCCGAGTCGTCCGTGGTTGCCGACGCAACCGGGCGTCAACGCAGCCCCAGGCAGGCCTTGATGTGCCCGACCATCTCCGCGCGCACGTCGTAGAGGTCGCGCTGCGGGTCGAGCGCATCGACCCAGGCCTGCGCCGCGGCCTTCGCCTCGGCGTCCTCACACGCGTCGATGGCCGCCAGCAGCGTCGCCATGTACCGCGTATCGTCAGACGCCTCGCGGAAGCCCTCCCACTGCACGGTGTCGATCACGCCATTGACCGTAGGGTAGGTGAAGTTGTGATCGCGGTAGCGGTCGCTGTCGAAGTCGTTCCAGACGTGGCCGAAGCCGTGCTGGTAGGCGTAGTCCATCGCGCCATCGAAGTTCGCCTGCCACAGGACGAGGCCGAAGTTGCGGCGGAAGGTCTCGGGCTCCTCCGGGCCGACCTGCGGGAAGGCGTAGGTGAACACCTCACTGCCCACGCCGTGGAACTTGGCGGCCTCCTCCGGGTCAGGGCGACCGGCGAGCACCGCGACGTCCAGCAGGTCGCCCATGGCCTCGAAGGTGCCGTAGTAGCACGCGACAAAGGTGCCCGCACCCTCCTCCTGCACCGCGGCCCACGCTGCGCGCTGGGCGGCCAGCCGCTCACCGCGCGCCTCGTCGATGCCGTAGACGTAGAGCTTGCCGTAGCCGAAGCGCTCGGTCATCGCGATCCACTCACGAACGCGCGTCCGCAGTGCCTCGATCTCCTCCTCGGTCTGCGGCGCACCGGTGGACGTGCCCAGGGTGAACAGGCGTTCGCGCGGCAGCCCGGCCTCCGCGCGCAGCTCCAGCGCGCGGGGCAGGAGTTGCTCGTGGTAGTTCTGGTAGATCGTCGGGTAGAGGCACGAGTGGGCGGCCATGTCGCGCATCTCGGCCAGGTACTGCTCCTCGGATCGGGACTCGGAGTTGATGCCCGGCTCGTCCTCGGCGTTGAGGCGCGCGCGGTAGTACACGGAGTACGTGAGCGGCGCGGGCTCGAGATCGAAGTCATGCACGGTCAGCGTCAGCGGCACCGCGCCGCTCTCCCCCGCCTCACTGCTCAGCCGCAGCGTTCCGGTGTACTCTCCGGCCGGCGCGTCCTCCGGGACGCGCACGGTCACCCAGTACTGCTGCAGGCGCATGGTCGCGAGGTCGAGCGGCTGCAGCGTCTCCGCGTCTATGGGCCGCACGCCTTCGAGCGTCTCCGAGGTGTCGCCGCTGCACAGCACGTAGCTCTCCGCGCCATCGGGGCCGGTGTGCCGCAGGTAGTTATGCTGCTCGTCCTCGTCCACGCGCACCAGCGCATCGTCGTTGAGCAGCAGCTCGGGCACGAGGATGCGGTCGCTGAGGTCGCGGATGCCGCGCCCGGCCTGGTACCACACCTTGACCACCTTCACCTCCACCGCGCTCGCCGGGATGACCGCGTCGCCGGCGACGAGATCGGTGGGCGTCACCAGCAGCCCGCTGATGTCCTCCAGCGCCAGCACCACGAAGCTGCCTGACTCATACTCGCCGCGACAGGCCGCGATCTCTACGCCGCCGGACTGCGCGGGCACGATCAGCTCGTTGGGCAGGATGCGCACGTTGCTGATCGCCCGCACCGGCGCCGCGACCAGTTGCTCCCCTGCCTCCGCCGCGGCCGCCACACGGCCGATCGTGACCGGCGCCAGCTCAGCGGTGCGCAGGTCGGCTTGCAGGGCCGTGACCTCCTGCGGTCGCGCATAGCCCTGCGTGGCCATGGCCTCCAGCCCCGTGCGCGCGCGCTCCAGCGCCGTCCGCGACGCCTCGGCGGCAGGGAGCAGGCGCTCGGGCAGCTCGGGCAGGTCGGCCATCTGCTGCTCGGCGGCCGCAAGCTGCGCGCGCCAGCCCTCGACGCGCCGCGCCCACCCATCGGCGAAGGGCTGCCAGCGCTGGGCGATGGCGGCCTGGTAGGCCTCCTCCTCGACCGTCTGGCCCTCAATCCGCACGTCATCGACGTAGATCACCGCGCGCTTCCCCGGGGTACCCCGGACAAAGATGCCCCAGCGATCGACGTAGATGCCCACCTGCGAGGCGTCGGCGCCCTCGACCCACTTGCCCAGCACGCCCTGTGCCCGGCCGGGGGCCATCTCATCCAGATCGGCCTCGATCAGCCGCCACTCCTCAGACGGCTCGTCGTAGCTCTCGAAGGCGCCGCAGCCAGAATGCCGCGTGGGCGGGTACGTCCAGTTGACCCCGATGCCCGCGTTGGCGGTGTTGCCCTCCGCGACGAGCAGACGCGCGGAGAAGTGCAGATCGCCCTCGGCGGGCACGCGCACCGGCGCGTCCCAGTAGAAGTAGCTGCCCGAGTTGAGGGTCACATCCAGCTTGAACGAGCGCTGCCCCTCGAAGGCGCGTTCGTCGGTCACACCCTTGAAGTTGACCTCGTACTCCCCGTTGCTGACCCAGAAACGCACGGGGTCCTCGCCGGCCTCGAAGCCCTCATGATAGGAGAAGTCGCGCAGCGGCAGGTCCTGTGCCAGGCAGGCCCCGGCGGCCAGCAGCAGGCAGGCGCAGATGGCGTGGTGACGGCTCATCGACGACACCTCCGGAGTGGCGCTGCAGACAGGGGGCGCTTCGCTGAGGATGACGCAGGGACCTCCATGCGGGACTCACACGCAGGCACCACGACGCGCCGGGACGCCCCCCTCACGCCGTGGCGCGTGCTTCAGACCGACAGGCGAGCCATGCGTTTCTCAAGTCCCTGCACGCGCTCGCGCGCACGCAGCACCCGCTGCACCCCCGGGTCATCGCTCAGCAGCCGCCACGAGGTCTCCTCGGCGATGGTGTGCAGGGCGTAACGCGGCCCGGAAAGGCGCGGCGGGATGGTGGTCACGCACAGGCGCGGGTCGAGGGCGCGCACGTTCATGATAGTCTCGTCGAAGCGCGCGTGCGCCCCTTCCTCGGGTTTGAGCGCGGTCAGTTCTTCGTAACGCCGGCGGGCGGCGGCGCCGCCAACCGCCTGCATGCGCTGCCAGTGACGCAGTGCGGCCTCGACATCCGACCCACGGTTGCGCAGCATGTACGCCAGCCCGATGTTGCCATGCAGCACCGGGTCATCGCGGTTGTGCTCCAGCGCCTTGACGAAGTAGTGCAGCGCGGTCGAGAGGTGCGTCTGCGCCTTCTGCAGCAGGTCGCGTTCGCGCTCGCGACTGGCGAGGGCGGCCGCGCGCGCCTCGTGCTGGAGCTGCTGCCCCTGGCGCGCGTGCACGATGCCCAGGTTGTTGGCCGCGTCCACGCCTTCTTCAAGCTGCCACATTCTGCGGAAGGCCGCCTGCGCGCCCTCAAGATCGCCGAGATTGTACGCGCACATGCCCAGGTTGCAGAACAGGTCAGGCGTGATCTGCCCGCGCTCCGCGGCGCTCTCGAGATGGCGGCGGGCGCGCTTGAGCAGCTCCCGGGCCTCGCCCACCAGCGCATCACCGGCGGCCTGATGGGCATCCTGCGCAGCCAGTCCGGCTTCGATCAGCGCCGTGCCCGCGCAGAACTCGAGGTAACCATCGTCGTCCACCGTCGCGGCGGCGACGAGGAAACCCTCGGCCGCGGCTTCGAACTCCAGCCGGACGTAGCGGTAGAGGGCCAGGTTGACCGCCGCCTCGAGCGACCCGTCGCCCTCGGCGCTGCCGGCCGCCTCCAGCGGCCGGACACACATGTGCAACGTGCGGAAGAAGTCGCGCCGCTGGCGCTGGTTCATCTGCGGCGCCCACTGCCGCAGAGCCACCGTGAGCAGAGCCACGCCGCGCACCAGGTTCACGATGGTGCTCTCCAGGCCGCGCTCGGTCAACTCCTCGAGGATGGCCAGCGCGCCCTCGGGGTTGTCCTCCTCGATCTGCACGATGGCGAGATTGAGCATCGCGCCGCTGTCCTCGGCGTGCTCGACGCGCAACAGCTCGCTGCGCATGCCGTCGTCATCGCCGTCCGCCCACGCCACGCACGCCAGGTTGTTGTGCAGGCTCGCGTCGGCCGCGTCATGCTCCAGGCCGGCCTCGAGCTGCTCGCGGGCGGCGTCGATGCGGTCCAGCCCGATGAGCGCCAGCGCGGCGTTGTGGGCGGCTCTCACCGGGTAGGCCGCGCGCACCATCGCGTCGTTGAAGCTGTCGAGAGCGTCATCGTAGCGGCCGAGGGCCAGGCGCACGACCCCGCGGTTGAGTTCCACCGCCGGGCTGCCGGGAGCAAGACGCGCCGCTCGGCTGAGCTGTCGCGCTCCTTCGGACGGCCGCCCGGCCGCGGTCAGTAGCGCTCCCAGGTCGTTGACCAGCAGAGCATTCATCGGGTCGAGCGTTGCGGCCTCGTACATGACCTTGAGGGCGTGGCGCAGCCGCCCCCGGCGGTACTGCACCAGCGCCAGGTTGGCGCGTGCCCCCACCGCAGCCGGATTCGCCTCGACAGCCTTGGAGAAGTGCTGTTCCGCCGCATCAAGGCGGCCTGCCATCATCTCCCACGTTCCCAGGCCATTGAGCACTTCGGGAGATGACAGGTCCTGGACGCCCTCCACCACGCGCTGCGCGACCGCGCGTGCCGGCCGGCGGGAGAGCAGCACGCCGATGTTGTGCTGTGCGGCGTCGGCCACGCTGTCGGTGCGCGCGGCCTCAACCAGCAGCTCCGCGGCTTCGGCGAACTGGCGCGCCTCCGCGCGCGCCGCGGCCAGGTTGACGCGGCACTCAACCGCGCCGTTGGCCGTGCACGCGTGTTCGAGCGCCGCCACGGCCCTCTGATCTTCGCCGCTGAGCAGCGCCAGCACGCCCAGCGCGTTCCACGACTGCGCGTCGGCCGCATCCTCCTCGACGCGCGCTTCGGCGTCGCGCAGAGCGCGTTCGAGGGCGCGCGCGTGCGCCCGCCGCCGCTGCGCCAGCAGCAGGCGCACGCACAGCCGGCGCGTGTGATGCACCAGCGCCGCGGGCATCAGCACCAGCACATAGCCCAACAGCGCTCCCACTGATGCTGCGGCGCCACTCCACAACGGGCCGACGCGTTCCAGGAAGAAGTGAGCGTACGCCAGGCCGGCTGCAACGCCGATCAGGATGGCGAGAATACGGAACAGCCAGCGCGTGGAACGCCGGGGCAACAGCAGGTCGAAACCGGACTGGTCAAAGACGACGTCTGACGCCTGTGGCAGCCGCAACTGCCGCGACAGGGTCCTCATAGGCATCCTCTCCTCCAGTCCCCCTGCTGGCCTATTCATACCCGGACCCGGCCGACGAATAACCTCAACGACGGCCGAGAAGAGGGATGCCCCGTGGTGGCGACCGGCGAGAGGTACATGCGCCGGCGGCCGGACCACGATGGCCCGGCCGCCGGGAGATCCTGCGAGCTGTGTGTGGTGTGGGCTACCGGCCGCCGCGGCGCCGCCCCAATCCGTTGCCCCTGTGCTTGCGGCCGCCCCGACCGGGCTTCGGCCGGTCGGCGTTGTCAGCACTGCCGTAGCTGATATCCGGCGTGCCGCAGTCGCCGGTGTTGCCCAGGTTGTTCCATCTATCGATGTGGTCGGCCACGCGCCCGGCCATCGACGGGTCGTTGTTGGCGACCCACTCCCCCCACCAGATGATGGCCCACTCGAGCTTCGGCATCGAGCTGCTGAAGCCCGACACCCAGTTCAGTTCCGCGGCCAGGAGCTGGCGAAGCAGCTTGTCGATCGGCCGATTGCCGCTCCTCCTGGGATGCAGGTACCGGTAGGCGCGCGCGAGCTTGCTGTCGCCCAGGTCATAGGGATCGTCGTACGGCCCCAGGTCCTCCACGGCCGCCAGGAAGGCCAGCAGCGTCGCCCTCGGCACCTGCACCCCGCAGTGCTTGCCCCGGATCGCAGACCGACAGTTGTGCCTCCAGAAGCCGATGGTGTGGTTGCAGCCGGTGATCCCGTCGCCAAGGTCGCGCTCTATCTTACACGTGTCCGGATAGAACCCGAAGTAGAAGTCCAGCGGACTCTCGCTGTCCTCGGTGATAGTGAACTCCCACGAGGTGCCCGTGGTGGATGTCCAGTACTCCAGCAGGCCGTACTCGCCACCGTCGGTGACCTCGATGCAGTAGTCGCCCAGGCCCTGCACGCCGAAGTCGGTGAAGCCGTCATCATCGGTCTGCTGGGTCACGTCGCCGGCCTCGCGGCACAGCGTCACGCCGATGCCGTCGAAGCCCATCTCGTGGCTGTCGAAGACCCCGTTGCGGTTGGCGTCGAAGAACACCCGGGCGCGCACCTCAACCTCGGTGGGCACGACGTAGGTGTCCACGTAGCCGAAGTCGATCTCGGTCACGATCGTGTCGGACACCGTGACCTCGACCTCGGTGGATGTCGTGATTTCGTAGCGGTTCTCGTCGCCGGCGGAGGCGGGGGCGCGCACGGTGTACGCCCCGGTCGGGACGTCCTCGAAGAGGTAATTGCCCAGATACTGGCCGCCGCCGAGGATCGGCGTCAGGCTCGAGGTGGCGGTCGCGATCACGTTGTCGTCCGCGTCGAGCAGCTCGACCACGACGTCCTGCAGGCGCGGCTCGACGTCGCTGTCCCAGTCACCGTTGGTGTCGAGATCGAGGAAGACGGTGCCGCTGATGGTGTATGTGGGCTCGGGCACGTAACCGAAGTCCACGTCGCGCACATCGGCGTCCACGACGGTCACGTCCTGGCTGATCGGCGTGCTGGCGTTCAGCGTGCCTTCGGCGGTGGTGACCGATGTCGGGGCCTCGACCGTGTAGTCGCCCGCCTCGACATCGGTGAACCTGTAGTTCCCGATGTAGTTGCCGTCGCCGTCGTGGAGGGCGCCGTTGGAGACCGTCGTGGCGACAACGTTGCCGTCGCCGTCAAGCAGGCTCACAGTCACGCCGTCGAGCACGTCATCGACGCTGCTGTCATACGCGCCGTTCCCGTCGTTGTCCACGAAGGTGGACCCGCTGACCTCCCAGGTGGGCGGCTCCAGCGGCACCGGCCCGAGCACGGTCCCGCCGTCGTCGTTGCCACCCTCCCCGTCAAAGTCGAAGTCCACGAGGTCGGTCGTGGTCCGTGAAGCGTCCGCGATGATGTCGAAGTAGCGGGTCAGCGGGAACGGATTGGGCTCGACGAAGACCCAGTCGGCGGTCTCCTCGGTGAAGCCCGCGTTGCGCCAGTACAGCGCGTCGCCCTGAGCGAGCACGCCCCCCATGCCGCTCATGTGCAGCGTGGTCTCCTGCGCCACGCGTGCGGTCGGGTCACTGACCGTCAGCTCATAGCTGTAGGTGATGCGGTTGTTGCTGGGACTGTGCAGGGTCCTTGCCAGACGCAGTGTCGCGTCGAACTGGGCCCGAGCAGGTGTGAGCGTTCCCGTAAGGAGAACAACAGTGACGAGGAGTACAACTCCTTGCCAGCACGCACAACGCTTCCACATACGTCTACACCCCATTGCTGATGCCGTGCCGGCGGCATCGTTGAGTATACTGGCGGGCACGCAGAAGGCCATCAAGAAGGGCTCAAACCGCTCTCAAGCTTTCTTGAGCAACATTGAGGGGACGTAGAAGCTTGCCGCTCCGACACCGCGGGCAATTCGCGGCCACAGCGGCAAAACAGCGAGGGCGAGCCGGCTGGCTCGCCCTCGGAGATGTCGAGTGTTGTCTACGTCGCTCAGTCGCCGCGCCGCCGTACCCGCACCGCGATGGCTCCGATGCCCAGCAGCGCCAGGGCCATGGTGCCCGGCTCCGGGGTCGGGCCCAGTACCTCGGCGACGGTGTCACTCTCACCGTCCCCGTCGGTGTCGATCTCGTAGCGGGTCAGTCCGGTGTTGCCGCCGGGGTGATAGACGATCAGGTCGAAGGTCGTGTAGTTGTCCTGCTGCGACCCGTCCTCCCCGCCCAGATACGTCCAGGTCACTGCGGTCAGATCGGGGCTGAAGACACCTGCGTCCCAATAGACCGGACCGGTCGAGTCGGAGAAGGCTCCGTCCAGGCCGACGACGTTGAAGAGCGTCCACGTGCTCTGGTTCGCCACGAGCGTGGTGCCTGCGTCACGATAGTAGGTGTAGTGGTAGTCGTAGTAGTCGGCACCGAAGGGGCCCCAGTCGTCAAGTGTCACGGAATCCGCAAAGGCTGCTCCCATGGTGACCGCCAGTAGGGCCATGACGACCGCAACGACCCGCATCTTGCGCACCTCTCGTGGCACGACGTCCCGCATGGACTCGCCGATGCACCCAACGCGTGGGCCACCGGCTCACAACCCCGCCCATCCGCAGCCGGCGAACCGCGTTGGCCCCATTATAGCCGTTCAGCGCTGCGAGTCAACACGGGGCCGCCACAAAGGTGAAAATCTCGCCGCCGCGTCTGTGACAGGATTGTAAGCGCGGCGCCACCCATCTGAGGCCACGGAGGATTCCCCCTGTCACGGTGGAACACGTGCGCATGTCCACCGCCCAGGCGCGCAGAACGCTGCTGGCCCTGGTCGCCGCCGGTTTCGCCGCCGGCGTCGCCCAGGTTCTGCTGATGCGCGAGCTGCTGGTCCTCGCCTACGGGAACGAGCTGTCCATGGGCCTGCTCCTGGCCTGCTGGCTGCTGGCGGGAGCGGCGGGGAGCCTGTTGGCACGGGTGGCGGTCGGCTCCGCGGGGCGTACAGCGGTCGTGCGGGCGATGGCCGTGCTATGCGCGCTGCCCGCGCCGCTGATGATGGTCTCGCTGGCGGTGGTGCGCCTCGCGCGCCCGGTCATGGCCGAGATCGCCGCGCTGTGCCTGCGCGTGCCCGCTGCGGCGAGCGTCCTGGGCTGGTTGGCCCTGCGCACCGGGGAGATGCCCGGGATCGGCCAGATTGCCCTCCTCGGGGCGCTGGCAGCCCTTGGTCCGGCGGCGCTCAACGGCGCACAGTTCGCCCTCGGGTGCCACCTCTACGCGCGCGCCCGCGAGGGGGCGGTGGGGGCGGGCAGCGCCTACGCCGCCGACGCCATCGGCCACCTGGTCGGCGGCGTGCTGCTGGCGACCGTCGTAGTCGTGCTGCTCGACCCGTTCACGATCTGTCTGGCCGCCGGCCTGGCGAACGCCGCCGCGGCGTTGGCCCTGCTCGCCATGCTGCCTGACGCGCGGCCCCGGCTGGGGCGTCTGGCCGCCGGTGGAGCGATCGTGCTGGCGCTGCTGGGCGTGCTGGCGCCGCGCCTGCACGCGTGGTCGCTGCGCTGGCGCTGGCACAACCATCAACTGCTGGCGAGCGTCGAGAGCATCTACGGCAACCTCGCCGTCACGCGCCAGGAGCCCGACGGCATCTACCTCTATCAGAGCGGCCTCTACGCCGGGGCCTCGCCGCCGCTGGTGGGCACCATCGACGAACTGGTGCACTTCACGATGCTCCAGCGCGGGCGCGCACGGCACGTGCTGCTGGTGGGCGGCGGCATCACGGGCGGCCTGCGCGAGGTGCTCAAGCACGCTCCCGAGCGCGTCACCTACGTCGAGCTGGACCGCCGGCTGTTGGACCTGGCGCGCGAGTGGGCCGCCCCCGAGGACATCGCCGCGCTGGAGGACTCGCGCGTCAACCAGGTCGCGGCGGACGGCCGGCGATTCATCGGCCTGGCGCCGGAGGCCGCGTTCGACGTGATCATCATCGCCGCACCCGACCCGGCCACGGCGCAGGTCAACCGCCTGTACACCACGGGCTTCTACGCGCAGGTCGCGCGCGCGCTGACGAGTGACGGAGTGGTCGGTTGGGAGATTCCCGGCTCGGAGGGCTACTTCAGCCCCTCCCTGCGCCGGCTGCATCTGTGCCTGCTCGGGAGTGCGCGCACCAGCTTCGCCCGCATCGCGCGCATGCCCGGCGAGAACACGGTCTGCGTGGCGGGCCCAAAGCCGATCGACGACCCGGCCGTGCTACAGACGCTACTCCTCCAGCGCGGCGTGCAGGCCCCGTACTTCGAGGCGATCGTCCCCGACCGACTGAGCCCCGCGACGCTGCAGACCGTGAACTCGGCGCTGCGCGGCGGCGATCGGGTGCCCCTCAACACCGACCTGCGCCCGATCGGCTACTACCTCGACCAGGCCTGGTGGCTGACGCAATTCCACCCGCGAGCCGGCGCGCTGCTCGAGCGCCTGAGCCGCCTGCGCCTGCTCGACATACTGCCCGTCCTGGCGGGCCTGTGCACCTTCCTCGTGTTGCTGACGTGGCTGCGGCCGGTGCGCGCCGCCTTCGTGCCCCTCGCAGTCGCGGGGGGCGGTTTCGCCTCGATGTCCCTCGAGATGGCGCTGCTGTTCGCCTTCCAGGCGTTCTACGGCTACGTCTATCAGATGGTGGGGGTGATCATCGGCGCCTTCATGGTGGGAGTGGCCCTGGGGGCGATCCTCGCCGAACGCTGGCTGCGCTCGCGGGCGATCGCCGCCGCGAGCCACGCGCTGCCCGTCGGCCTGGGGGCGCTGGCCCTGGTGTCGGTCGCGCTGGGCGTCTCACTGCCGTTCGTCAGCACCGCCAACCTGGCCGGCTCGCTGGTGGCGCTCTTCCCGGCGATCACCGCGCTGGTGGGGCTGGCCGTCGGCGCCATCTTCCCGCTCGCCAGCCATGCCGCGGCCGGGCATGAATCATCTCGAGCCGCCGCGGGCCTGTACGCCGCCGACCTGGCGGGAGCGGCGCTCGGTGCGGTGTTCGCAGGCGCGTTCATGGCGCCGGTGCTGGGGCTGCCCGGCACGTGCTGGGCGGCGGCGCTGGTGGCCGGAGTGGCGTTGCTGCTGACGGCCGTGCGCGCGCCGTTCGCGCGGTGAGCGTCTACCACGCCAGCCGCAGGCTGCGCGCCTCCCCCGTGTCGATGGTCAGTGCGAGGCCGTCGGCGCCCTCGGCCCGCGTCGTCCACGCGTACTCGCCCTCGATGCGCGTCCCCTCGGGCGCGTTGCGCAGCGTGAGCGCCAGTGGCCGATCGTTCGCGACGCCGAGGAAGATTCCACCATCAGGCAGGGGCAGCTCCCCCAGGTCCAGCCCCAGCGCATCGAGGTTTTGCGTCGCCACGCTCAACGCGCCTTCGGCGAGGATGATCTCCGCACGCCCCAGGGCCAGCGGCTCGGCCACATGCAGGTCTGCCCAGTAGTACGACTTGCTCTCGTCGGTGACGAGGTGCAGCTCGGTCGGCGTTGGCAGCGGGCCGGCGTGCGCGGCCAGCCAGTCGAGAGCCTCCGGATGGTTGGCGATATGGCCGCCGCTGAAGACATGCAGCAAGGTTCTGTGCCGCGGCAGCGCCTTCAGCACGCGAAAGGTCCGCCAGGTCTGCTCGACCGGGATGGTCGCGTCGTGGTCGCCATGGGCCAGCAGCACCGGCAGGTGCGCCAGGTTGGTCATGAAGGTGCGCGGGGAGCGGCGCAGGTACTCGAAGTCGATCTCAGGGCCGTCGCCCGGCCTGCCGCCGGTCAACGCCTCGACGTGCACGGCGTAGCCGTTCTGCACCTCCCACCACTCTCGCAGGTCCGTGACCGGGACGTACGCCGCCGCGGCGCTCCACAGATCCGGGTACTTGCCGGCCATGAGCATGGTCATGTGCCCGCCGCCGGAGTCGCCGGTGAGGTAGATCCGGTCGAGGTCCACGTTGAAGTGCTCGACCATGTACCGGCGCGCGTCCACGATGTCGTGCTGGGCGAGGAGAGAGCCGCCCGCCTGCGTGGGCGTGGCGTTCTTCGTGGTGTTGGGTCCGCGGAAGTCAGGGAGGACCACCAGCCAGCCGCGCTGCGCCGCCTGCGTACCGTAGGGAAGCACGCGCTGCAGGTAGTCCGCCGACCAGGTGTGCAGGCCCATCAGCAGCGGCGTGGGCTGCGCCGCGTCGTAGCTCTCCGGAACTCCCACCACCATCGGCTGTTCCGCGCCGTCCACACTCGAGGGCAGGCGCAGTTCGGTGAGCGTCAGCCCCGGTATCTCCGGCAGCTCCGCGCCCTGCGCCGCGAAGGCCGCACAGGCGACCGGGATCACCGCGCACAGCGCCGGCGTCACCGGAAGTAGCCCTCCGGCGCCCTGCCCGCCTCGACCTGCAGCCTCATCTGCTCGCCGCCTCGCTGCACGGTCATCTCGATGGTGTCGCCGATCTCGTGCGCGATGACGCGGTTGCTCAGGTCCTCGGCGCTGGTGATCTGTGCTCCGTCGATGCTCAAGATCACGTCGCCCTCGCGTATGCCGGCGACGGCCGCCGGGCCGCCGGGCACGACGCCCATGACCACGGCGCCCACGTCGGTCTGCAGACCAAGGTATTGAGACAGCCCCTGGCTGTTGGGCATGGTGCGGATGCCGACCCACGGGCCGCCCTCGATGATGATGTGCACGATCTCCTTCACGTCATTGATGGGCACGGCGAAGCCGATCCCCAACGACGTCCCGGTCGGGCTGAAGATCATCGAGTTGATCCCGATAACGTTGCCGGCGAGGTCGATCAGCGGCCCGCCGGAGTTGCCCTGGTTGATTGCGGCGTCGGTCTGGATCACGTTGCGGACCGGCGCATCGGGCCCGGCGCCGAGCGGACGCTCTCCGAGGGCACTGACCACGCCGACGGTCACCGTGTGGTCGAAGGCGAAGGGGTGGCCGATCGCCACGACCCACTCTCCGATCCGCAGCTCATCCGAGTTGCCCAGCACTACGCTGGGCAACCCGCCCACGTTGCCGTCGCCCTGCAACTCCAGCACGGCGGCATCAAGCGAGCGGTCCGCTCCCAGCACCGAGCCTCTGAACGTCTCACCGGCGCGTGTCTGCACCTCGATCTCCTGCGCGTTGCCGACCACGTGGGCGTTGGTGAGCACCAGCTTGCGGCCCTCGTAGTCGAAAATGAAGCCGCTGCCGATGCCCTGCTGTGGTCGGGGCGGGCCGCCGAAGAAATACTCGTACGGGTTGCTCGGCTGAGGCACCACGGTCGAGACGATCTTGACCACCGCCGGGTCGGCCTCCGCGACGGCGCTCACGATGGCGTCCTCGTCGGTGACCACGCTCACCGCCGGCCGCGGCGACACGATCGGCGTCGGTTCGCCGTTCTGCGGAGTTGTCGTCTGCATCCAGTAGTACGCGCCGCCGATGCCCGCGGCCGCTCCCACGACCACCGACAGCACCACCGCCGCGATCAGCACCCCACATCCACCACTCCTGGCCATCATCAGCTCTCCTCGTCCAGCTCGCTCAGCACTCGTGCCATCTCGATGGCAGCCTGTCCGGCCTCGAAACCGCGGTTGGTCAGCCGCGTGCCCGCGCGCTCGATGGCCTGCTCGATCGTCTCGGTGGTAATGACCCCGAAGATGACCGGCACGCCGGTCTCCATCGACGCGGTGGCGACCCCGCGTGCGACCTGTCCGGCCACGTACTCGAAGTGCGCCGTGGCGCCGCGGATGACCGCGCCCAGCGCGATGACCGCGTCGAAGCGCCCGCTCTCCGCCATCTTCCGCGCCGCGAGCGCGATCTCGAACGAGCCGGGCACGTAGGCCAGCTCGATGTCGTCGTCGCTTACGCCGTTGCGCACCAGCGCGTCGCGGCAGCCATCCACCAGTCGGTTGACGATGAAGTCGTTGTACCGCGACACCACCAGCCCGAAGCGCAGTCCGCTGCCATCCAGCTTGCCCTCGTGCACCTTCACCGACCGTCACCTCCATCATCATCGGCCTCGCCGCCCGCGTCCGCATCGTCGCGGCGGACCAGGTGTCCCAGCTTGTCGCGCTTCGTGCACAGGTAGTGCTCGTAGTAGCTGCCCTTCGGCGCCTCCAGCGAAACACGCTCGACGACCTCGAGCCCGTAGGCCTCCATCGCCGTAAACTTGGCCGGATTGTTGGTCATCAGTCGCATCTTCGACACGCCCAGGTCGCGCAGCACCTGGGCGCCGATGCCGTAGTCGCGCCGGTCGGCCGGGAAGCCGAGGGCCTCGTTCGCCTCGACCGTGTCCAGCCCGCAGTCCTGCAGGTGGTAGGCGCGGATCTTGTTGACCAGCCCAATGCCCCGTCCCTCGTGGCTGGCGATGTACACCACGACGCCCGGGGGCTCGGCGGCGATGCGCTCGAGCGCGGAGTGAAGCTGCCAGCCGCAATCACACTTGATTGAGCCCAGGATGTCTCCCGTCACGCAGCCCGAATGCACGCGCACCAGCGGCGCCTCCACCGACCCGAGATCGCCGCTGACCACCGCGACGTAGTCCGCCGGGTCCACGGCCGACGTGTAGATGATCGCGCGGAACTCACCCCAGTGGGTCGGCAGCATGGCCTCCGCCTCGCGCGAGATCAGGCGCTCGGTGCGGCTGCGGTAGCGGATCAGATCGGCGATGGTAGTGACCGCGATGCCCAGCTCGCGGCCGAGCGCCAGCAGCTCCTCGGTGCCGGCCGCCGAGCCGTCCTCGCGCAGGATCTGCGCGGTCACGCCCGCGGGCGTAAGCCCGGCGAGGCGTGCCAGATCCACGGCCGCTTCGGTGTGCCCCACGCGCTTGAGCACGCCGCCCTCGGCCGCGCGGATCGGGAAGACATGGCCCGGCCGCACGAGATACTCCGGGCTGGTGTTCGGGTCGATGAGCGTCTGAATCGTCAGCGCGCGGTCGCGCGCGGTGTCCCCGGTCTCCAGGCCCCAGCGGGCATCGACCGACACCGCAAAGGCCGTCTTGCCGCCGCCCCAGCCGTCCGGCGACATGGGCGTGAGCCCCAGCGCATCCACGCGTTCGGGCGTGAGCGCCACGCACATCATGCCGCGCGCGATGCGCATCATCTCGTTGATCGAGTCGCTCTCGGCGAATTCGGCCGCCAGGATGAGGTCGCCGGTGCTGGTCTCGGCCTCATCGTCCACGACGATGATCATCTCACCGTTGCGGATGTGCTCGACGGCCTCCTCGCTGCCTACCAGTGGCATGGCTGCCTCATGTCCATCGCCTCAGATGAACCCGTGTTCGGCCAGAAAACCGGGAGAGATGTCACTCTCCGGCGCGCGTCCGAGCAGCCGCTCGACGTACTTGGCCAGGATATCCGTCTCGATGTTCACGCGCTGCCCCCTCCCGGCGGCGGCCAGCGTCGTGTTGGCCAGCGTGTGCGGGATGATCGCCACCGAGAAGCGCGCGCCTGCGACCTCGGTCACCGTCAGGCTGATGCCATCGACGGCGATGCTGCCCTTCTCCACCACGTAGCGCGCGAACTCGGCCGGCAACTCCATTGCGAAGCGGACCGTCGAACCCTCGTCCGCCCGCCCGACGATTTCGCCCACGCAGTCAACGTGCCCCTGCACGAAGTGTCCGCCCAGGCGATCCCCCACCGGCAGCGCGCGTTCGAGGTTCACCGCCGAGCCCGGCGCCAGCGCGCCCACGGTCGTGCGTGCCAGCGTCTCAGCCCCCGCATGACACACGAAGCCGCGGGCGTCGGCACGCTCGACGGTCAGGCACGCGCCGTTGACCGCGATGCTCTCGCCCACTTGCGCATCCGGCCCGATCCCCGGCGCCTCGACGCTCAGGTCGGCGCCGCCCCCGGAGCGCCGCACACCGGCGATGCGCCCGACTTCCTGGATCAGCCCGGTGAACATCTCAGCTCTCCACCGCCCCGACGTAGCCTTCGACCAGCAGATCGCGGCCGATCCGCGTCTGCGTTACCTCGCGCAGCGCCAGCGCCTCGGCCACACCCTCCACGCCCGCCCCGGTCACCCCCCGGATGGCCTCCGCCCCGCCGATGATGACCGGCGCGTAGAACAGCGCGACCTTGCCCACGATCCCCGCGTGCAACGCCCCCCAGGCCAGGGCGCCTCCCCCCTCCAGGAGAACGCTGAGCACTCCGCGTTCGCCCAGGGCGGTCATGAGCGCGCGCAGATCGACCCGGCCCTCCACGTCCGGTAGCACAAGCACCTCGGCGCCGGCTCCGCGCAGCGCCTCGACACGCGTCTCGTGGGCCGCGTCGGTGGTTGCGATCACGCAGCCCGCGTCGCTGTCCTGCGCGATGACCCGCGCGTCCGGTGGCGTGCGCGCCTGCGAGTCGCAGATCACCCGCAGGGCGTCGCGCCCGCCCGGCACTTCGCGCGTAGTCAGTGACGGATCGTCGGCGAGGACGGTTCCCACGCCGACCATGATCGCGTCCATGCGGTTGCGCATCCGATGCACCCGCGCCCGCGCCTGCGGGCCGGTAATCCAGCGCGAATCGCCGGCCCGCGTCGCGATGCACCCGTCCAGGCTCATCGCCAGCTTCAGCGTCACCAGCGGCCTGCCGGTGCGCCGGTGTGTGATGTACGCCTCGAGCAGGCGCTCGGCCTGGGCGCGCAGCAGCCCGGCCTCGACCTCGACTCCGGCGGCGCGCAGAGCGGCATCCCCTCCGCCCGCACACACGGGGTCGGGGTCCGGCATGGCGTAGAAACAGCGGGAGATCCCCGCCTCGACGATGGCGTCGGTGCACGGCGGCGTGCGTCCGTAGTGGCAGCAGGGCTCGAGCGTCACGTAAATGTCGGCGCCCCGCGCCGCCTCGCCGGCGTTCGCCAGCGCAATGCGCTCGGCGTGCGGCTCGCCCGCGCGCCGGTGCCGGCCCTCCCCCACTATCGCCTCACCACGCGCCACAACCGCCCCCACAGCCGGATTCGGCGAGGTGCGCCCGAGGCCCTGCTCGGCAAGCGCCAGGGCGCGCCGCATCAGTCGCTCGCTCACTGCGGCGGCACCCGTCCGCCACGGCTCTGCTCGAGCCTGCGAATGTACTGACTGAGCCGTCTCATGCTCTCCGCGCGACGGCATCCGGCGGCGCCGCGCAGCAGCCGCAGGTCCCACAGCGCCAGCACGATGGCGACGAAGGCGAGCAGCAGGCAGATGCTCCAGTACACCGCGGCGCCCTTCGCGGTCGTGAACCCCACGCGCGCCCCCACGCCCACAAGCCCCAGCAGGAGCACCAGGTCGGCGGCGGACACGGCGCGCAGAACCATCTGCCGCCGCGTGATCAGGTGCGTGCCTTCAGAGTAGCGCCGCCACTCCAGCACAAGCCGAGCCAGCAGCGCCACCCCAAGCACGCCCAGCGCTCCGCCGAAAAGCTGGGCCATGGATGGAACCTCCTGGATGTCGGCGATGATAGCACAAAGCGTTAAGCGCAGGCAAGCATGCGTCCGGGCAGGAGACGGCGGCGCCGCCCGCGAACAGCGCGCTTCGGGTGACGACCGGTCATGGTCCCGCGACGGCTCCGAGTCGACGGCTTCGATGGCAGCGCGCCGGTAGCGATTCCCGGCGTACCCGCACCCGTGCGCGGACGCGGCCGCGCCAACGACCTGGCGGACGTGCTCGAGATCGCCCTCGCGCGCACCGGCCTGCGCCTCGGCTACGATCTGCTGATGGGTCTGTCGGGGCTGGCCTTCCGCACCCCGCCCGATCCCTTCGACGCCCGCATCGGCCGCGAGGACGCCATCGCCGCGCTCGATGGCCTGGGAGCGGCCCTGGAGCCTGCTCCCGAGCTGCGCGACGCGCGGGGACTTGGGTCGGATGCCATCCTGAACCTGGTCGCGGCGGCCGTCGATGACGGCCTTCCGTGCGCGGCGCTGGGCTGGGGCTCGGTGAAGGATCGCTGGAGCATCATCTGCGGCTATGACCGGCGCCGCGAGCGCCTGCTGGGGCATTGCCTGCTGGACGAGCCGCGCGAGCAGTACGAGAGCTGGCCGCCGAACCCGGAGCTGCTCATCATGATGCCCGCCGCGCCCCGGCCCCGCAGCGCCGAAGCCCTCACCGCGGTCGTCCGCGCCGCTGCGAGTGCCTGGCAGGTGGAGGGCGCCGGGCACTGGCTGGCGTGGCAGCGCGCGGTCCGTGAACTCGGTGGCGCGCCGCCGGCGGGACACGTCGCGGCGGTCGAACTGCTGGCCGACGCGCGCGCCGCCGCCGCGGGCTTCCTGGAGGCACTGGCGGAGCGGCTGGAGCCCATCCCGGCCGCCTGGTTGCGCAACGCCGCCGAGCGCTACCGGGCGCTCGTGGAGGCGCTCGAGGCCGGCGCAGCACCGAGGGGTCCGGAGACGCTGATGCTGCTGGAGGCGCCTGAGCCACGCGCGGCGTGGGCCGATGCCCTCGCCCGGGCCACTGCCTTTGACGAGGCCGCCGCCCGCGACTTGCGCCTCTCGCTGGAGGCGACATGGCTTCCTGAAGACGCTCAGCGCCCGTAGGGCGCGGGAGGTCGCGCCCACCCGGCGTGGAAACACCGGCGAGTGCAGCAGCATTCGCAGCGATCACAACGCACGCGGGAGGGCGATGACCATGCGACGACGCCTGACGCAGATGGCGGTCGCGGGCCTGGCGTTGCTCATGTTGACGGGAGGCCTGGCCGGTGCCCAGACGGAGTTCTTCGAGTTCCCGGAGTTCCGCTACACCTCGGGCCTGCCCGGCGGTGGCTGGGGAGTCACGCCCGATGGCGTCCCGGGCTTCGAGGGCGCCATGCAGCTCAACGTACCCGTCGCCTACACGCCCCACCGCGGCGTGATCGTCGGCTTCTCCATCGGCAGCTTCGACAGCACGCCCAGGCTGGAGGCGGGCGGCGCCAGGTCCAACGGCAACGCCTGGATCGCCTTCGGCATGGGCCGCTCAGGGCACGGCTTCTACGCGTGCGAGCAGCCGACCGCCAACAACTTCGAAGAGAGCTTCGGTGAGCCGGTGCAGAACTTCCAGCAGCAGATTCTGCCCGAAACCGCTACCCAGCCCGCCGTCGCTTTCGGCATCCAGGACCTCTTCGAAAACCGCAGCCGCTACCTCGGCGCGCCGCGGGACCTGCACAACACCGACTCGCCCTACCTCATCCTCACGCGGCACTTCGGCGAGGAGCGACCGGTCTACGTCACACTCGGCTGGGGCTGGGGGCGGTTCAACAGCACCGCCATCGGGGGCGTCTCCTGGCGCGCCGATGACCGGGTCACGGTGATGGCCGAGTACGATGGCTTCAACCCGAACCTGGGGGCCGCCTTCGACCTGTCGCCCTGGCTGGTAGAGGACACCATCCTGTTCGCCGGCATGGTCGATCTCGAACGCACCGTCATCGGCCTGTCCTACGTCTATGAGGACCTGCCGCTGTAACGCGTCGCACCACCGCATCACGCCGCACAACCAGGCACGAGGAGCATTGCCATGGCACGCTCACACAAGCCCGGCCCCACCTGCCTCGGGGTCGTCAGGCACCCCGCAATCGGCATCCGCATCCCGGAGCTGTTCCTGCCCGGCATCCTCAGCGCTTACCACGAGCGCAACACCGCGGGCGGGCTGATGTTGTCCTTCGGCCGCGAGACCGC
>JALGVA010000005.1 GCA_029820295.1 Candidatus Zipacnadia bacterium | reverse complement strand
GCCTGAGGTGGCGCTACCGACACCCATG
The DNA here is from genome assembly GCA_029820295.1 of Candidatus Zipacnadia bacterium. Lineage (GTDB taxonomy): Bacteria > Armatimonadota > Zipacnadia > Zipacnadales > UBA5352 > JALGVA01. Next base: position 67,059 of record JALGVA010000005.1, on the reverse strand, counting down.
GCCACCATCACCCTCCGTGTCCCGGGCAGGATCTGCCTGTTCGGGGACAAGATCGACATCGCGCACAAGCCGGTCATCGCCGCGGCCATCGACATGTTCATGGAGATCGAGGCCGAGGCGCTGGCCGCGCGGCGCGTCATGTTGTACTCGCATGACTTCGACTCGACCGAGGCCTTCGAGCTGGGCGCGCGGCCGAACCTGGGCGCGCATATGAAGTACGTGCAAGCGGTGGCGTGGCTGCTGCGCGACCGGCTGCCGACGGGCTTGTCGATGCGCGTGCGCAGCGGCATCCCCATCGGGGCGGGGCTGAGCACCTCGGCGGCGCTGACCGTGGGCGCGATCATGGCGCTCGACGAGCTGTTCGGGCTGGGCATGAGCCGCGACGAGATGGCCGAGCTGGCCTACGTCGCCGAGCACGATGTGTGCGGGATCTCGTGCGGGCGCATGGATCAGTACGCCATCGCGCACGGCGGTGTGACCTTCATCACCACCGGCGAACCGGCGAGCGCCGAGGTGCTGCCCATCGACGAGCTGCCGGTGGTCGTGGGCGACAGCGCCGAGCCCCGCCACGCCTCCGAGGTGCTGAACCGCACGCGGGATCGGCTGCGCGCCGGCGATCAGATCGTACTTGACGCGTTCGGCAAACTGCATCAGTATACTCTCGCTGGCCGCGAGGCGCTGGTGGCAGGGGATGGCGCGCGCGTCGGCGAACTCATGACTCTCAGCCAGGTCGAGGAGCAGCGCATCGGGGCCTCGACCGAGAAGATCGAGCGGCTGTGCGCGGCCGCCGTGGCGGCCGGAGCCCAGGGCGCGAAGCAGATGGGCGCGGGCGGCGGCGGCTGCATGGTCGCGTACTGCCCGGGCCACCAGGACGCCGTCGCCGCGGCCATCGAGGCCGAGGGCGGGCTGCCCTACGTGTGCAACGTGTTCCGGTGGGGGTAGCTCCACAGTGCGGTGATGATGAAGAGACTTCTGGCACCGGCAATCCTGGCCTTATGCGTGGCATGGCCCGCGGGCGCGGAGATCGTGGCCGATATCGTCGGCCAGATCCCGCGCCAGGCGCATTCGTACGCACAGGTCATGGCCGCGCTGCAGGAGTTGCATGCCACCCCGCGCGTGGACTGCTGGTCGATCGGCACCACCCACCAGGGCCGCACAGTCGCCATGGCCGTGGTGCACGACGCCGACAGTGATCCGCGCGAATTGCGCAAGATCATGATCATCGCGCGCCAGCACGGCAATGAGCCCGCCGGCACCGAGGCCGCGATGGCGCTGCTGCGGCACTTCGCCGCCGGCGAGGGCCGGGCTGAGGTGGCGCTGCTGAGGCGTGTGGCGCTGCTGATTATCCCCATGGCCAACCCCGACGGGGCGGCGGCATCGCGACGCGGCAACGGCCGCGGCGTCGATCTCAACCGCGACTGGGCGGCGCTGAGCCAGCCCGAGACCCGGGCCATCGAGGGCGCCTTCCTCGACTGGCGTCCCGACGTGGTCATCGACCTGCACGAGCTGCCCGCCTCGTCCTCGAAGCCCTCGTATCAGGAGAACTTCGTCGAGACCATCGGCACCCACGCCGCGCTGCCGGCGGCGCTCAGCGGTTCGTGCGGGCGCACCAGCGCGCAGATCTCGGTGTGGATGAAGCGTTACGACATCCCGCTCAACTGCTACTACGACACGCCCGGCGATGATACGCGCCTGTGCCACCGGCACTTCGGGCTGGGGCACCAGGTGCCGAGCTACCTGTTCGAGTCCAAGACGGGGCGCGGGCGCAGTCTGCCCGAGCGGGCGGCCTACCACGTGCTGGGGATGCTGGTCATCGCCAACCAGCTCGCCTACCACCACGATGAGTTCGCGCCGCGGGTGCAGATGGCGGCGACACCCGGACCGGCGCCGGGCGACTCGCGCGAGGCCGCGGTCGCGCCCGAAGCGCCGCCCCCGCCCGCGCCGCTGGCGGTGACGTTGGGCGATCCGTGCGCCGACGAGGAACGCGAGGGCCGCACGCTGCTGTGGGCGGAGATCGCGGGCGACGAGGACTTCGCCTACCTGACCTTCGAGATCAACGGGCGGGTGCTGGTGCTGACCAACCGCGCGCCGTGGCAGTATTCGCTCGACCCGACCATCTGCCCCGAGGGCCCGGTCGAGATCGCCGCGCGCGCCTACGACGCCTCCGGCCGGTGCATCGCCGCCGACCGGCGCACGTTGACCATCGTGGCGCCGGGCGCGAATCTGGGGCAGTGATGGGGCGGAGGGGAGGTATGCTCGGTGCGCAACGACCAGACACCATCTGAGAGTGCCGCTTCGCGCGCCGACGCCCGCGGGCCGGACGACGATCAGACCAGGCAGGAGATCCTGGCCTTCATACGCGATAACCCCGATGCCGGAGAGTGGGAGATCGCTCGGGCGATCGGCGTGCCTATCAAGCTGGTCTACGCGCTGACGCGCGAGCTGGAAGGACGGGACGACTCGACCTGCGGGGAGGAGTAGGGGGCCCGGCCTGTTCCGGGCTCCCTTCGCGACAGAAACGACCGTGGGCGGGCCGACCTCGGTCCGGACACTTCGCGCCCGGCCCTCGCGCGGCCCCTCGGGACGGCGACGGCGAACGACACAGGTCCCGCTCAAGGGCCGGAGGGCCGGCCTCTTCTGAACCACTACGCCTGACAGCGCTGCGGGGGGCTGAGGGCTCAATGGAGCGCAGCGGAGCCGAGCAGAGAATCGATGAGCTGACCGAGCAGCTCAACTACCACAACTACCGCTACTACGTCCTCGATGACCCGGAGATATCCGACGAGCAGTTCGATGCCATGCTCGTGGAGCTGCAGGAGCTGGAGCGCCGCTTCCCCGACCTGCGCCGCCCCGACTCGCCCACTCAGCGCGTGGGCGCCCCGCCCTCCGACCAGTTCGCCCCGGTTGAGCACACGGTGCCCATGCTCTCGCTCGACAAGTCGTTCTCGGGTGATGAGCTGGTCGAGTTCGACCGGCGCCTCAAGCGCCAGCTTGGCATGGACGAGTGCGAGCCCATCGCCTACGTCTGCGAACTGAAGGTCGATGGCCTCGCGGTGAGCCTGCGCTATGACCACGGCGTCTTCGTGCAGGGCGCCACGCGCGGCGACGGCCGGCGCGGCGAGGACATCACGCCGAACCTGCGCACGGTGCGCACCATCCCTCTGCGCCTGCTGGACGATCCACCACCACTGATTGAGGTGCGTGGCGAACTCTACCTGCCTATCGCCGAATTCGAGCGCATCAACGTCGAGCGGGCCGAAGCGGGTGAGCCGCTGTTTGCTAACCCGCGCAACGCCGCGGCCGGCTCCATGCGCCAGCTCGACCCCGCGATCACCGCCTCGCGCCGGCTCGACATCTTCTGCTACGGGACCGGCGCGGTCGAAGGCCTGCAGTTCGAGACGCACACGCAGGAGCTGGAGCGGCTGCGCGCCTTCGGCTGCCGGGTGAACCCGCATGTCGAGAGCGTGGCATCGATCGAGCAGGCGCTGGCGTACTGCGAGCAGTGGACTGAGCGGCGCCATGATCTGGAGTACGGCGTCGATGGCGTGGTGGTCAAGGCCGACAGCGTGGCGCTGCAGCAGGCGGCGGGGGCGACCTCGCACGGACCGCGCTGGGCGACCGCCTACAAGTTCCCGGCGGTCGAGGCCGAAACCGTGGTGCGCGACATCGAAGTGACCGTCGCGCGCACCGGCCAGCTCACGCCGGTCGCGGTCATGGAGCCGGTGTTCGTGGACGGCTCGACGGTGAGCCGCGCGGTGCTGCACAACGAGGACGAGGTGGCACGCAAGGACATCCGCATCGGCGACCACGTGGTCATCCGCAAAGCCGGTGATGTGATCCCGGAGGTCGTGCGTTCGCTGCCCGGCAAGCGCACCGGCGACGAGGAGCAGTTCGAGATGCCGCGGCAGTGTCCGGTGTGCGGCACTGAGGTGGTGCGGGAAGAGGGTGCGGCGGCGACGCGCTGCCCGAACCTGAACTGCCCGGCGCGGCGGCTGTCGCTGCTGCTGCACTGGGCCGGGCGCCAGGCGATGGACATCGACGGGCTGGGTGAGGCGGTGGCCGCGCAGCTCCTCGACCGCGGGCTGGTCGAACGCCCCGAGGACCTGTACACGCTCACTACCGAGGAGGTCGTGGGCCTCGAGCGGATGGCCGAGAAGTCCGCCCGGAACCTCATCGCGGCCATCGAGGCGAGCAAGGATCGCGGCCTGGAGCGCCTGCTGTTCGCGCTGGGTATCCTGCACGTGGGACGCACGGCGGCGGCGCGGCTGGCCGAGCACTACGGGTCGCTGCGCGCCATCGCCGACGCCTCGCAGGAGGAGCTGGAGGCGGTTCCCGACATCGGCCCGAAGATCGCGCAGAGCATCGTGGACTACTTCGCCCGGCCCGAGAACGCCGACCTGCCCGAACGGCTGGCGGCGCTGGGCATCGTGACCACGCGGCCGCAGCAGGCGGAGGCCGAGGGAACTGCCTTCGCCGGTCTGACGTTCGTGTTCACAGGCGGCCTTGAGGCGATGACCCGGCCGGAGGCGGAGGAGATGGTGGCGGGGCTGGGCGGCCGCGCCACCGGCTCGGTCAGCGCGAACACCGACTACGTGGTGGCCGGCCCGGGCGCGGGCTCGAAGCTGGAGAGGGCGCGGGAGCTTGGGGTGCAGGTGCTCGGCGAAGAGGAGTTCCTGCAGATGGTGCGCGAGGCGGGCGAGGGGAGTCCGGGGGGCTGATGGCGAAGTCACTCACGACGCGCGCCGCCCGACGAGCGGAAAGGGTCGCCGGATGCCGGGCGTGAACGCCAGACGGTTCGTGGTCTACTGGCTGCCGGTGCTGCTGTGCGCGACGGCGATCCTGGTGGGCACCTCGCTGCCGCGGGCGCCCGGGCCGGAGATCGAGGGGGGCGACAAACTCGCGCATCTGCTCGCCTACGGGCTGCTGGGCCTGCTGCTGATGCGGGCGTACCGCTCGTGCGAAGGGCTGCCGTGTCGCCGGGCGGCCGTGATGACCATGGCCGTGGGCGGGCTGTACGCCGCGCTGGACGAGCTGCACCAGGCGCCGCTGCCGCATCGGACTGCGTCGCTGAGCGACTTCGCCACCGACCTGGCGGGGCTGGCGGTCGGCGCGGCGGCGTTCTGGCTGCTGACCGTCGTGCGCCGGGATGCGCGCGACGCGCGGGTGCACACTCAGACGATCAAGGAGAGAGATAGCATGGCGGATGCGCTGCACGTGAACGACGACAACTTCGAGAGCGAGATCCTGCAATCGGAGGTGCCGGTGCTGGTCGACTTCTGGGCGCCGTGGTGCGCGCCGTGCCTGATGATGGGGCCGACGCTCGAGAAGCTGGCGGGCGACTACGACGGCAGGGCCAAGATCGCCAAGTTGAACGTGGACGACGCGCCCGGCCTGGCGAGCAAGTACGGCATTCGCAGCATCCCCTCCCTGCTGTTCTTCAAGGACGGCGAGGTGGTTGATCAGCTCGTGGGTGTGCAGTCCGAGGCAGTGCTGAAGGGCAAGCTCGACGGGCTGGCGTAGCCGGTGCCCGACCGAGCACCGTGACATGCGGCGGCGTCTGAGGGGAGGGTTGGCCGGCGCAACCCTGGACATGGAGGCGGAGACCCATGCTGGACCGTGAACGCAACTCACATCGGCACGCACACACGATCATCATCCTGCTCGGGGTGTGCATCGGGCTTCTGGTGGCGACGGTGGCGTGCCGGCTGCCCGAGCAGGCCACCACGCCGGCGCTGGCGCAAAGCGCCGGTGACCTCGAGACCGAGTTCACGCGCGTGGCGGAGCAGGTGCTGCCGGCGGTGGTGCGCATCAACATCGAGACTACGGCCGGCGGCGGGCCGCTGCCGGACATGGAGGACCTCCCGGAGCGCTTCCGGGAGTTCTTCCGCCAGTTCCCGTGGTTCAACATGCCCGACGAGGAGGGCGGCCCAGGTGTGGGCGGCGGGCAGGTGCCGCGCTTCCGCCGCCAGGGCCTGGGCTCGGGATGGATCTACAGCGCGGACGGCTACATCGTCACGAACGCGCACGTAGTGCAGGAGGCCACCAGGGTCACCGTGGTGCTGCACGACCGCGACCACGATGACCGGGAGTACCCGGCTACGGTGGTGGGCACCGACCCCAAGACCGACCTGGCGGTGCTCAAGATCGACGCCGGGCGCGAGTTGCCCTTCCTGCAGCTCGGCGACTCCGAGAGCCTCAAGATCGCGTCGTGGGTCATGGCGGTGGGGGCGCCCTTCGAGCTGGAGCAGACCGTGACCGTGGGCGTGGTCAGCGCCAAGGGCCGGCTGATCGAGCCTGACCCGAGCGCGCCTAACATGCGCCTGGGTGACATCATCCAGACCGACGCCTCGATCAACCCGGGCAACTCGGGCGGACCGCTGGTGAACCTGCGCGGTGAGGTGGTGGGTATCAACGTGGCCTATGCCGCGCCCATGCCCAGCGGCAACATCGGCATCGGCTTCGCCATCCCGTCCGAGACCGCCCGCGACATCGTCCCACGCCTGATCGAGGGCAAGCCGATCGCGCGCGGCTGGTTGGGCGTGCGCATCAGGGATCTCACCGAGAACCTCGAGGAGTTCTACGGCGTGGACTACGGCGTGTACATCGGCGGCATCGAGCCCGACGGGCCGGCGGCCGACAGCGACCTGCAGGTCGATGACGTCGTCATCGCCGTGAACGGTGAGCCGGTCCGTGATACCTGGGATCTGCAGCGCGCGATCGCCGACAGCCCGCCGGGGGAGACGGTCACGCTGACGGTGATGCGCAACAAGACGGAGCGGCAGATCGAGGTCACGCTGGGGCAGATGCCACCGAAATACGCAGGCCTGCCGGAGGAGGAGGAAGCACCCGCGCCCGCGGCTGAGGACTGGCCGATGGGCATCGCGGTGATCGCATTGGGCGACCTCACGCCTGAGGTCGGTGAACGGCTGGGCATCGAGGCCGAGCAGGGGCGCATCGTCGGCCTGGACGAGACTGACGGCGTGGTGATCGAGAGCGTCAGGCCCGGCACCGCGGCGGCGGAGAGGGTGGCGCCCGGCGACCTCATCGTGAAGGTCAACGGGCACGACGTCGCCAACGTCGAGCAGTACCGCGAGCAGATGAACGCGGCCATGGCCGCCGACCAGGACTTCGTAGTGCTGCATCTCTACCGCGTTATCGACGGCGACGCGATGCTCATCGCGGTGGACATCGAGAAGCGCTAGTGCGGGTGCGCGGCACGGACTCGATCAGAGGGCCTCGACGGCGCCGTCGGGGCCCTCGCAGGTGTGGGCCGCGTCACCAAAACTTAACGGCGGGCGCGAAGGAGTCGGGCATACTACGACCAATAGTGGAGGAGCTGGCCGGACAGGCATGGGCGATCGGTGGCAGGTAACGCGCGTTGCGTGGGGCTGGTGCGGCCTGAGCCGCAGCGGACACGGGCTGACGCGCGTGTCACTACCGGTGGCGACTCGGGCTGAGGCGGCGGCGGCGGTGCACGCAACGGGGGATGCGGCGGCCGACGATCCGCTGCTGAAGGAGGTGTCGGCGCTGCTCGCGGCGCACTTTGCGGGTCAGCCGACACCTTTCGGGGTGCCGCTGGACCTGCGGGGGGTGGGGGAGTTCGGCCGGGCCGTGCTGGCCGCCTGTGGGCGCATCCCGTGGGGCCGGACGGCCACCTACGGGGAGCTGGCGGCGGCGGTGGGCCGGCCGGGGGCGGCGCGGGCGGTGGGCCAGGCGTTGGGGCGGAACCCGCTGCCGGTAGTAGTTCCCTGCCATCGTGTGATCGGGGCCGACGGCAGCCTGGTGGGCTTTGGTTCGGGGCTGGAGATGAAGCGTCGGCTGCTGGCGCATGAGGGCGTCTACCTGACCGGGCGGTGACCTGGCGGCGATCAGACGGCACGGGGGGGCATGTGGGGGCCTGGGCGGCGTGGTTGACACGGCCATAGCGTTTTCGTAGAATGGCCGCAGACAGGCTGGCCCGTAAGGGGCCGGCACGAGGGTCCCTTCGTCTCGTCGATCGCGCGCCGCGCGTGAACGCCGGACGCATGACTGTGTGTCGGCGGTTGCGGGGCAAATCAGCAGCGAGAGGTGGCCTAGTACGATGCGTATTACGGTGGCGACCCGATTCGCGGTACTCCCCATGTGCGCGATCATCCTCCTTGGCCTTTTCGTCTCCGCCGCGCAGGCCGCGGTGACGATCGAGATCGGGGACTATCGTGCCTTGGCTCGCGACTTCGTTCAGCACAAGTTCGGGCTCTCGCGCGAACACGCGCTTACGGTCATGCATCAGTACGAGCAGATGCATGGCGACCGCATTATCGACCACGTCGAGCTGCCTGAAGGCGCGGTCCTGGACTTCGTGTCGGTGGACGGTAATGCGGCCGATCCGGATTGCGCCGTCACCTACGACGGTTCCGGAGTGCTGTGCGCCGCGCCGTCGCGGCTGTTCTACGCCCGGCTGAAGGAGATCCTCCAGAACGCGCCGCCGGACGAGCGCCAGCATCTGCTGGAGAACATGCGCGAGGCGGCCGACCGCGGCTGGTTCGTGCAGGAGATCACGCCCGAGCAGCGGGACATGCTGCTCAACAACAACCGCGCCCCCGGCGAGCCCCAGATGCGGCCGCAGGCGGTGCGGCGCGTGCGCATCCTTGTGGTTCTGAACAACTTCCCCCACTGGAACGACGTGTCGCCATCACGGAGCACCTACGATGACGGCGGCGCCCGCGAGCACCCGTTCTCCGAATCCGAGAACTGGCACAATCCCGGCGGGCCACTCAACGACACCGACTATCTGCCCGACGGCCTCTCCAATCCGGCGTGGAACGCTACCGGAATTCCGGGCTCCGGGACGAACGCGTCGGTGAGCAATCACCCGCGCATCGAGTACACCGTTGATGGCCGGCCCGGCACCTCGGTGGACCTGCAGGAGCGCTGGTACACCTTCTTGTTCGACCTCAACAACCCGCTGAGCGTGGCCAACTACTACTTCGCCAACTCACACGGCAACCTGTCGATCGAAGGCAACCGCAGCGACATCGTCGGGCCGCTGGAGAGCCACCACATCCTGGACCGCGTTCCCTATCTGGGCGGCCCCGGCTACGACTACGCCGTGCAGCCGGGCACGCCCGTGATCCGTCAGGACACCGGCTCCGACTATCTCGGCGTGCCCGGCCTGCGCGGGCTGTCCATGGACAGCGGCAACGACACCATCGCCACCATCGGCTGGAGCAGCAGGATTCCGATCGTGGCGGTGCAGCGCGACACCGACAACGACGGCTCCGGCTGGGACCCTCTCGACATCAACCTGCGGGCCACGCCGCCGGGCCACCGCTACGTGGTGGAGACCGACAGCTTCGACGATGACGACGGCATCCGGGTGTTCATCGGCGGCGGGTGGGTCAACATCACCTCCCGGATGGACCGGGGCTTCGCGTTGTCCAATACGCTGCTGACCTCCGCCGACCTCATGGGCAGCGCGCCGGGCAACCGCCTGCTGTCGATGTGCTACTACACCCACGACCATGCGGTGACCAACGGCGACATGGGCGAACGGCCCTACCAGCTCGCCCACCTAGAGAACAGCGTGGGCAACGTGGACGACATCGCCGGCACCGAGGACAACCCCGATTGGCACTATGACCGCCCCAAGCCCTATGACCACGACACCCAGGACCACGCCCAGCCCAACATGGGCTACTTCGAGGGCCCCGGGTCCAACGGCGGGCACACCTACGGCGTGTGGCTCGGGCACCTGGGCCAGGTCATGGCCGACAACGGCATCGTGGGGGCGGGCTACAGTTGCACCATCCACCTCTATCCGTCCGACGCGGCCGGGGCGCAGGACACCGGTGGCACCAGCGGACCGTGGAGCGGCGCGCACGTGTTCATCCCCAACTCAGCGGTGGTGCTGCCCTCCGACGCGGGGCTGTACCTGGCCGCGCACGAGCTGGGCCACGCCTTGAACGGCTTCCCTGACCTTTACGACGTGGACTTCTACGCCAACGCCCGGGGCGCGGCGCCGCCGCTGTTCGAGTGCTCGATGATGGGCCCCTACAGCGTGATGGCTCACGGCGGGCGGCGCGTGGATGCCTTCCTCAAGACCCTGGTGGGCTGGGTCAACCCGGTGGTGGTCACTGAGGACATCATCAACGCGCCGGTGCCGGAGATCGAGGGCACGCTCGAGGACCCGGTGGTCTACAAGCTTCCCGGCCGGCCCTTCTACATCGCGAACAACGTCCCTCCCAACCAGTGGCAGGAGTTCTTCCTGGTGGAGAACCGCAACCGCACCGGGGCGAACTACTTCAACGACATCTCGCCGCGCGGGCTCTACATCTACCACGTGGACACGCGCTTCAGCCAGCGGGACGAGACCCATCCGCTGGTGATCGTCGAGCAGGCGGACGGGCTCTTCGAGCTTGAGTCCAACCCCGACGGGCAGTGGGGCGACCTCGAGAGCGACCCGTTCCCGGGCTCGCTGGGTGTGCGCGAGTGGACCCAGTTCACCAACCCCGACAGCTACAGCCATGGCTGGCTGTCGGGCATCGGCGTGAACCAGATGCGGCCCGCGACCGAGCTGCCGCCCGACCCGCCCCCGGGTGTGCTGCAGCCGGGCTCGAGCACCGACAGCTTCGCGCGCGTGGCCAACATCTCCGACCCGGCGGGCATCATGCACGCGGACCTGTATGTGGTGCCGCGTGAAGTGATCGCCAGCCTGGTGCCGATCGCCGGCCAGCCGCCCACGGTGCTGCAGGGCACGAAGGACTTCTGGGTGATGAACCTGCGGCTCGACAATGACAGCACCTCGCCCAACCTCTCGCGCGGCGACGTCGAGCTGGCCACGGTGCGCATCGACGAGAACGGCTCGTCGCAGAACGACGCCGACGTCGATCGCGTGTCGCTGTTCGACGACACCGACCTCGACGGCGTGTTCGATCCGGATGTGGACACGCGCATCGCCACCTCGGTCTTCCAGAACCAGACCGCGTACTTCACCAACCTCAACTACCGCATCCCGCTGGACGAGGTGCGCAACCTGTTCGTGACCTACGATGTCAGCTCCAGCGCCGACTCGTCCGAGGGCGTGTCGCTGGGCGCGGGCATGGCCACCTTCGACTACATCCGGCCCGAGATCCCGGGCGCGGTGCAGCGCCGTGCCCGCCAGGTCATCAGCGACACCAACGACGGCCTGGGCCCCTACCGCTTCCCGATCAACTCCGCGCTGGTGGACATCGAGGAGGCGCCCGATACCATCACGGTGACGCCGATCTCGCGCGCGCCGGTGGACGTGGTGCCCGCGGAGATCTCGCCCGAGGCCATCAACCCCGGCGACACCGACGTGCCGATCCTGTCGCTGGACCTCGAGGTCGATCAGGACAAGGCGACCGTCACCAATGTGCGCGTGGATGAGACCGGGACCATGAACGCGGTCTCGCACATCACCTCCGCCAAGCTGTTCCTCGACCTTGACCACGACGGTGAGGTCGATCCGAGCGACACCCTGCTGGAGGAGACGACCTTCGCCAATGTCGCCGGCGTCGAGCGCGCCACCTTCGACATCGAGGCCACGCCGGTGATCGTGACCGAGGGCGCGGTGCAGTCGTTGCTGCTCACCGCCTCGCTCTCGCCCGCGCTGCCCCTGGTGGAGCCGCCGCTGACGCTGATCTACTCGCTGGCGGACCCGAGCTACATCAGCCTGCTGCAGCCCGAGGACATCGTCGCGCCGGACAACTTCCCGATAGCGTCCGATGAAGTCTCGACGCCCATCCCCAACGATCCGCCGCCGGCGCCGCAGAACCTGACCGCGGCCCAGCTCGCGGACGGCAGCATCGGGCTTGACTGGGAGCTGTCCGCCGACGACCCGAGCGTGGGCGGTGAAGCGGATGTTACCGAGTACCATATCTACCGCAACACCGACCCGGCCCAGCTCGTGAACGCGCAGCCGGCGGACATGTACGCCTCCGTGCCCGCGGGCACAACCGCGTTCAATGACGCCAACGCGCCGCTGGGCGTGGACCTGTTCTACATGGTGCGCGCTTACGACGGCGTGCAGGAGGGCCCGAACTCGAACATCGCCGGGCCGGTGCAGTCCGCGGACCTGCTGCCGCCGACCTTCAGCAACTTCGACCCCGCGCCGGACCAGGAAGACGTCCCGCGCGATACCGACATCGCCTTCACCATCAGCGACAACGCCTCGGGCATCGACCAGGCCACGCTGATCTTCGAGGTCGACGGCGTGGATGTCGCGGACGACCCGAACACCACCATCACCGGCTCGGCGCAGCAGCTCAACGTCGTCTACGATCCGCCCGATGACTACGACTTCCTCGACCGCGTGCAGGTGCGGCTGCAGGTCGCCGACAACGCCGGCAACGTCGCGCCCGCGGTCGGCCAGTTCGAGTCCTACGACTTCGTGATCGTCGGGCCGCCGGTGTTCTCCATAGCCGGCAGGGTCACGGACACCAACGGCCAGGGAGTCGAGGGCGTGCGGGTGACCGCAGGCCAGCTCTTCGACTTCACCGACGCCCAGGGCCAGTATGAGATCACCGGACTGGCCGCCGGCAACTACAGCGTGGTGCCGTCGATGGACGGCCGCTCGTTCGAGCCTGAGACGCGCTCGGTCACCGTGGGGCCGAACGCGGTGGGGATCAACTTCACCGCCAGGCTCGGCTACGACATCTCCGGCGTGGTGCAGACCGCGGCGGGCGACCCGGTGTCGGGCGCCACCGTGTCGGACGGCCAGCACGTGGCGCTCAGCGGCGCCGACGGCACGTGGGCGATCGAGAACGTCGCGGCCGGTGACTACACGCTCACCGCGCAGCTCTCCGGCTACGTGTTCACGCCGCCGACCATCGACGTGACGGTGAATCTGCACAACGGCGACGCCACCGGCCTGGTGTTCACCGCCGCGCTTGAGACCTTCGACGTGGCGGGCGTGATCCGCACCAGCGGCGGCGACCGCCTGGCGGGCATCCGGGTGGCGGCGTTGCAGAGCGGCGTCGAGGTCGGCGCGGGCACGAGCTCCGCCAACGGCGCCTACAGCATCACCGGACTGGTCCCGGGCAGCTACACCATCCGGCCCGATGACCCCGACTACGAGTTCGAGCCGACACAGCGCGTGGTGGATGTGGCCACCGATGTCTCCAACGTGGACTTTGTCGCGGCGCGGCTCTACAACATGACGCTGCCCCAGGGCCTGGCCTTCGTGGCCGTGCCGGTGACCCCGGTGGACGCGGACGTGCAGAACGCCTTCGGGGCCGACGTCGAGGTGGCACGCTGGGATCCGCAGAACAGCCCGCCATACCTGACCGCGCCGTCGGCCGACCCGCTCATGCGCCTGGCGCCGGGCCGGGGCTTCTGGACCAACAGCCCGACCCAGCGCGTGGTCGGCATCGCCGGGGAGCTGTTCCCGAGCACCTCGGACCTGACCGTGGCGCTCATGGCGGGCTGGGACATGGTGGGTAACCCGTACGATCGCGGGCTGCCGTGGACCAGCGTGAACATCCCGAACGGGAGCCCCGCCTCGACCTTCGGGTTCATCTACGACCGCGCGGCCGGCACCTACCGCCTGGTCTCAACCGCCGCTGGTCTGGGCGGCGTGACCGTGGTGCCGCGCAACGCGGGCTTCTGGATGCGCGCCGGCGCCTCGACCCAGGTGACCATCTCGGCGCCCGGCGTCGCGCCGGCCTCGGCTGAGGTCGCGCGGGCGGCGGCCACTCGCCCCGAGGGCGGCTGGCTGGTGCCGATAGTGGCGCGCGCGGGCGGCGTGATGGACGCGTGCAGCGTCGCCGGCGTGATCCCGCAGGCGGCCGGCGATCCGGCGGCCTACAGCGTGGACAACCCGCCGGCCATCGGCCCGTTCGTGGACCTCTACTTCGAGGCCGCCGGCGGCCGGCGCCTGGCGACCGACGTGCGCGCCGCGGCCGCGGCCACCGAGGTGTGGAGCTTCGCGGTGGCGACCGACATGGCCGGCGTGCAGGTCGAGCTGACGCTGCCCGACCTGTCCGAGGTGCCCGCCGACAAGTCCGTGGTGCTGGTCGATGAGGCGGCCGGCAAGCGGGTCTATGCGCGCACCATGACCTCCTACAGCTACGACTCAGGTGAGGGCGGCAGCCGCCGCTTCCGCCTCGAGGTGACCGATCGCCAGGGAGCGGGCCTGATGATCACCGGCGCCAGCGCCGCGCCCGCGGGTGCCGGCGTGACCGTCAGCTACACGCTGTCGGCGCCGGCGCAGGTGAGCGTTGAGGTGCTCAACATCGCCGGCCGGTCGGTGGCGACGCTCGGGGGCGACCTGGCCCCGGCCGGTGTCTCGACCGTGAGCTGGAACGGCCGCAGCGCCCAGGGCACGATCTGCCCGCCGGGCCGCTACCTGGTGTACATCAGCGCGCGCGCTGAGGATGGCCAGCAGGTGCAGGCCGTGGTCCCGGCCCAGCTCGACCGCTAAGCCAAACAACGCCCCCGCGCTCGCTCGAGCGCGGGGGCGCTCGAATGCACCGTCGCGGGGCGGCGCCGCCGGATGAACGTCAGCGCGCCGCCGTCGGCCCTGCCAACCGGTCGCCGGAGGGGACGCCCTCCGTGACCTCGGGACGCGTGGCACACCATGGGAGGCATCGGGAGAATGAGGAACCAGTCGCGGAACACCCGAGACACGCGGAGCCTGCGAGCCCTGTCGCTGGTGGCGGCGATCGCCGTCGGCGTGTTGTGCGTCGCGACCATGGCCCCCCCGGCCACCGCTCAGGGCGGCGCGCCGATCTACGTGCTGCCCGGGGGCCAGGTGGTTAAGCTGGGCGCGATCCCCGAGACCCCAGCCGACCTTGCGGCCATCCCCGTGGCCGACCTGCCCCTGCCGCCCTACGGCAAGTCGCTGCTGCCCATGGCCACGGCCGACATCTCGTCGAGCATGCCCCCTGTCGGCAACCAGGGGGCGCAGGGCTCGTGCACGGCGTGGGCCACCGGCTACTACTACAAGAGCTACCAGGAGGGGCAGGAGCACTCGTCCTGGGATCTGTCAACCACCGACCACCAGTTCAGCCCGGCCTTCATCTACAACCAGATCAACGGTGGCACGGATGACGGCAGCAGCATCTCAGCGGCAATGCAGCTCATGACCGAGAAGGGCTGTGCCACCCTCGCCGACGTGCCCTACTCCGCCGCCGACTTCAAGAGCTGGCCCAGTGAGTACGCCGGCGGCGCGCAGATCTGGCTCGACGCTATGCCGTTCCGCGCCGACAGCTACGAGTGGTGGCCGACTACCACTGAGATCGATCTCGCCGCGCTCAAGCACCAGCTCGACCTGGGCGAACCGTTCGTCATCGGCATCCCGATCTACGACGACTTCGCCGCCAAGATCGCGGACGATGACTACTACGAGCGCCCTGCTGACGATGCTGAGATCACGGGCTACCACGCCATCTGCATCGTCGGCTACGACGACGACAAGGACCGGGGCGACGCCGATGACTCCGACGGCGACGGCGACATCGACGCCGACGACGACGCCAGCGGCGAACTCGATCCCGACGAGGACGACCAGGACATCTTCGGCGGCTTCCTGTTCATTAACTCCTGGGGCTCCGGCTGGGCGGGCGACGGCAAGGCCTATCTGTCCTACGGCTTCGTCATGGGCCTGATCGATCCCATCAACGCCGATGGCGAGACCGAGGAGTTCGAGGGCGCGGGGCCCGCCTTCTTCATGACCGACAAGATCGGCTACCAGCCCTCCGCGTGGGCCGAGTGCGACCTCCCGTGCGAATCGCGGGATGACGTTGAGCTCACCATCGGCCGCCAGGACGGCTCGTGGAGCTGGGTCGCCTTCAACCAGCAGGGCGCCGACGACAAGGCGAACATCCACGCCTATCTCGACCTCACCGACGCCCTGACCCACCTCCCGCCCACGCTGGACGATCAGTGGCGCCTGCAGTACACCGATGCTGAGTTCAAGTACAAGGGCTCCATCGAGACCTTCACCATCTTCATCGACAACGACCTCGACGGTAGCCCCGACGAGACCTACGACAGCGCGGACACCGCCGGCGCCGCGGAGGTGCTGGTGGATGACCTGGGGATCGGCACCGCCTACATCCCGGGCCCGGGCGCGCACGCCCCGACACTGACCGAGCCTGCGATGGCGCCCGTCGAGGGCCTGCAGAGCGACACCTACGTCTTCGGGATCACCTACACCGACCTTGACGACAACCCGCCTCCCAGCGGCCGCGTGTGGCTGCTGATCGAGAACACCACCGCCGGCACGCCGCTGCAGGCGCTGGCCATGGAGGTCGATACCACAGCCGCCGCGGAGCTGCAGGATGGCGACTACACCAACGGCGAGCGCTATACGGTCAGCTCCCTGGGCATCCGCACCGACCCGGCCGACAACGAGATCGGCGACGGGCATCACCGTCACTACTTCGTGGTTGACGAGGTGCCCGAGAGCCCCTCACCGCAGGCGCGCTACCCCGTGGCCGACGGTACCTACATGGACGGGCCGCTGGTCAACGACCCGCCGGCGATTTCGCCGGGAGGCTACTCGCCCGAGTCGCCCGACTTCCCGGACACGTTGAGCGGGCAGGACGTCCTGGTGGTGCACGACTCGACGCCCACCTTCATGTGGGACGCCGCCAGCGATATCAACGCCACCGACACGTCCGACCTGCTCTACTACAAGCTGCAGCTCTCGCAGAGCAAGACCTTCGCGCCGGTGGCCTACGAGTACACCACCAGCGCGGGCGCGACCGAGTTCACCATCCCCGATACCGCGCCGCTGTCGGAGGGCGTGTGGTACTGGCGCCTGCGCACCTTCGATGACGACAACAAGGCCTCCGCGCTGTGGACCTACGCCGGCGGAGTGCCCTACCGCTCGACCCAGCTCTTCCGGGTCGATCTCAACAACCCGCCGTACTGGGATGTGGCCCTGCAGCGCGCGGACTTCGTGCCCGACGGCAACATCCGCACGGTGACGCCGCTGATCGACTGGCCGGACGCCAGCGACGATGACGCGGCCGACCCGGCGCACACGCTCACCTATCAGCTTGTGATCGACGACAATCCGGACTTCAGCACACCGCACCTGGACATGATGCTGGGCGCCGGGGTCACCGAGTACCAGCTCCTTCCCGGCCAGGCGCTGCTGACCGACCGCCCCTACTACTACCGGATCAAGGCCTTCGACGACCAGGGCGCCGAGTCGGACTGGCACAACGCCGAGCTGAGCCTCGATCCCGCGTCGAACATGATGTTCATGGCCGATTTCACGCTTCAGAGTCCGACCCTCACGCCCCTGTTCGGCGGTCTGGCGACCGACTTCGCCTTCTCAGTCGAGTACATCGACACCACCAACCTGCCGCCGCCCGATGACATCGTGCTCAACATCGGCGCGGGCACGCTCGAGGTCGTCATGGCCCGCGACCCGGCCGACACCGACGCCTACGACGTCGGCGTGACCTATCTGGCCACGGTCAACGGTGCGACACTGGGCTACGGCGCGTGGGAGCATTTCTTCTACGTCGCCAACTCGCCGGTGCGCCTGCCCGCGGCGCCCGACACGCTGCCCGGCCCGATCATCGGCAGCGCCAGCGCAGCGCGCTTCACCGACGCGGCCTGGGCGGATGTCGCCGTCTATGAGGAGGGCGACACCCTCTACGCCGAGGTCACCGACGCGGACGAGAACGAGAACCCCGGCGTGGCGGACACGGTGGGTGTGACCATCACCGACAACTCGGGCGGTGAGACGGAGACGCTGACTCTCACCGAGACCGGCAACAGCACCGGCGTGTTCCGCGGCCAGATCAACTCGCTGGGCCGCTCGGGCGCGGACAACAACGGGACCTTCCACCTCCCGGCCGGGCCCCTGGGACGGGTGCTCACCCTCACCTACGATGACCCGCAGGGCGGCGACTCGGCCACCGACAACGCGGGCTATCAGGACACGGTGGCGCCCGCCGCGCTGGCAGCCCTGGACCTCGACGCCACCACCGGGCCGGACGGCATGACCATCGGCCTCGACTGGACCGGCTACAACGAAGCGGCCCAGGTGGACGTGGCCGGCTACCATGTCTGGCGCTCGGCTGCCAACTTCGCCGACACCGGCGCGGCGACCCAGGTCGCCGACGTGGCGGCCGGCACCCAGACCTGGACCGACAACGCGGTCAACCCCGGTGAGACCTGGTTCTACGCCGTAACCGCCTACGACGAGGTGCCCAACGAGAACAGCGCGGTCAACACCGCGGAGGAGACCGCCGCGGACACGACGGCGCCCTACCTGGCGAACCAGGATCCGGCGCCGGACGCCACCGAGGTGACGCGTGACAGCAACATCTCCTTCGACATCCTCGACGACGGCACCGGCGTGGATGCGTCGACGCTGAGCATGGCCGTCAACGGGATCACGGTCACCCCGAGCGCGGTGGTCACGCCGATCGCCGGCGGCATCCATGTGGACTTCGATCCGGCGGGGCCGTTCAGCTATAACGAGCACGTGATGGTCGCCGTGCGCGTGGACGACAACAGCAGCAACGAGCTGCACGAGGTCTACTACTTCGACACCACGTCCGACACGCAGGCGCCGCAGGTGACCAACAAGGCCTTCGACGCCAACGCGGGCACGGTGACCTTCCACATCGAGGACGACATCTCCGGCGTGGACGTGACCACGCTCGTCTTCCAGGTGGACGGCACCGATGTGACCGGCGGCGCGACCATCGACGCCACCGACCCGCTGGACGTGGTGGTGAGCTATGCGGCGCCAGGCGGCTGGGGCTTCAACGCCACGGTGGACTTCTCCGTGGACGTGTCTGACATCGCGGGCAACGCCATGCCCACCGAGACGTGGCAGGAGAGTTCGGCGACCGATGTGGTCGCGCCGATGTTCGACCAGTTCAGCCCGCCGGATGGCTCCAGCGATGTACTCGTGAGCAGCGCCATCTCCGTGCGGGTGCGCGACGGCGGCTCGGGCGTTGACGAGGGCAGCATCGCGATGAGCGTCAACGGCACGGACGTGACCGGCGACCTGACCACCGGTCCGGCCCCCGCGCAGGTGGGTGAGCCCGAGGTCATCGTGACCTACCAGCCGCCCGCCGACCTGGACTACGCCACCGACTACGATGTGCACGTCGAGGCCGCGGACGAGGCGGGCAACGCCGGCACGGCCGACTGGAGCTTCACGACCGAGGACGAGCCCACTTACGAGATCAGGGGCTTCGTGACCGACGTCGCCGGCGAGCCGCTGCCGGGCGTGGATGTGACCGTGGACGGGCAGACGGTGGGCAC
Source organism: Candidatus Zipacnadia bacterium (assembly GCA_029820295.1). Taxonomy (GTDB): domain Bacteria; phylum Armatimonadota; class Zipacnadia; order Zipacnadales; family UBA5352; genus JALGVA01. The sequence continues at coordinate 47,820 of JALGVA010000005.1, read as the reverse complement.
CGACGGCAACGGCGCCTACCGCGTGCAGGGGCTGCTGGCCGGCACCTACACGGTCACGCCCTCGTTCCCGGAGTACGACTTCACCCCGGTGGCGCAGCAGGTGACCGTGGGCCCGTCGGCGCGTGATATCGACTTCGTGGGCATGGAGCGCACGCACGACATCACCGGGCGTGTCACCCAGGACGGCGCCGGGGTGGCCGGTGTGCAGGTCAGCGACGGCACGCGCAGCGCACTGACCGACGCCAACGGGGACTTCACCATCGCGGACGTGCCCAACGGCATCTACACGGTCGCGTGCAGCCGTGACGCCAACAGCGACGGCTACCAGGACTTCACCTACACGCCCGCTTCGCGCACCGTCAACGTGGCCGGGACGGATGCCACCGGCGTGGACTTCACCGCAACGACCATGACCTACACCATCTCCGGTCGCGTCAGCGATAGCCTGGGCAACCGCATCGCCGGTGTGACGGTGAGCGACGGGACGCGCACTGCGGTGACCAGCGAGGCCGGTGAATTCACCATCGGCGGGGTTCCCGCCTCGACGGTGGTGCTGACCGCAACCAAGGCGGGGCTGGCGTTCGACCCCGCGACGCTGCAGGTGACGGTGCCGCCGTCATCCACCGGCAACAACTTCACCGCCTACAGTGAGTTCGTGCACCAGTTCGCGCGCGGCCTGCAGATGGTGGCCGTGCCCGCGGATCCGCCCACCGGGCGCGACCGCGCGGTCGATATCTTCCAGACGCTGCAGGTGGCCCGCTGGAATGCTTCGGCGACGCCGCCGGGCTACGTGCGGGCGGCCGACGACCCGGACCACCTCGAGCTGGTGGTGCGGCCGGGCGCGGCGTTCTTCGTGGACTTCCCGACCCAGACTACCGTGAACATCCCCGGCGACCCGGTCGGCGCCGCCGGCACCTTCAGCGTGGGCGTCTCCACGGGCTGGAACATGCTCGGGAACATGTATGAGAGCGCGCTGCCTCTGGCCAACATCACGGCGGCGGGCAGCACCGAGATCCGCCCCTACGCGTTCATCTGGGACAACACCATCGGCAGCTATCGGATGATCTCCCGCAGTCCGGCCATCAACTCGGCGCGCAACTACATCGAGGCCTGGGAGGGCGCGTGGTTCAAGGCCACCGGCGCCGCGGGCACGCTCAACGTGGCCGCGCCCACCGGCGTGAGCGCCGCGTCACTGGCGGTCGGGCCCGCGGCGGCGGCCGACGTCGCCGAGGGCGGTTGGCTGGTGCCGATCGTCGCCCACGCCGCGGGCCGCGCCGACATCAGCACCGTCGCGGGCGTGGGCAGCGGTGCCGAGGGCCAGGGCTACCGCGTGGAGAACCCGCCGCGCGTGCCCGGCACGGTGGACGTCTACTTCACCGATGACTCCGGTGCGCGCCTCGCCCATGACATCCGCCCGGCCGGCGCGGGCGCGATGGTCTGGACCTTCTCGGTCGAGACCGACCTGGCCGACGCCGAGGTGCAGGTGCTGCTGCCCGACCTGAGCGCGGTGCCTGCCGACCTGGCGGTCTACCTGACCGACCTCGACACCGGCGAGCGCATGTATGCGCGCACGCTGCCGGCCTACGTGTTCACCACGGGCACGGATGGTGCGCTGCGTCACTTCGCGCTCGAGGTCGCGCCGCGCGGCGCGGAGAGCCTGGCGATCCGCAGTGCCGCGGCGAGCGTCGGCGGCGCCGGTCTGATGGTGACCTACGACGTGAGTTCGACGTGCAACCTGAGCATCGAGGTGCTCAACATCGCAGGCCGGTCGGTGCGCAGGCTGGTGCAGTCGCGCGCGGTGCCGGCCGGGCAGGGCGAGCAACTGTGGGACCTGCGCAGCGCCGAGGGCACCGTAGTGCCCGCGGGCACCTACCTGATCCGCATCGAGGCCGTCGCCGACAACGGCCAGCGGGTGCAGGCGCTGCGCTCCGCCCAGGTCGCACGCTGACCTGATCGCGGCGCCGTCGCCTCGGCGGCGGCGCCGGTTCGCAATGGATCATACACGGCAGCCCAGTACTGAAGAGGTGACAGAGGCATGATGACCATCGGGCGATGTGCCGGACTGACGGCCCTCGCGCTCATCGGGATGGCCGCGTTCGGGCTGGTCGGGTGCGGCGGTGACGGCGGCGGGGTCGCGCCGGCGCAGACAGGTTCGGTCTCCGGCACCATCGTGCACGCAGGAACCGCCCTGCCCCTCGGCGATGTGCAGGTGACCATCGGCGGCATCACGGCCACTACCAACGCCAGCGGCCAGTTCACGGTCAACGGCGTGGCCGTGGGCCAGCAGGTGATCAGCATCCAGGTCGATCCCGACCGCGGGCTCGTGGTGCCGCCCGGCGTCGACCTCACGGTGAACGTCGTCGGCGGCCAGACCACGCAGCTCACTGCGCCGATCAACCTGATCGACGCGGTGGACGTTCCGCCGGAACCGCCGAGCTGAGCACGACGCGTCTGAGCCACTCGATCGACCTTTGCGCAGCGCCGCCTGTTCGCAGGCGGTGCTGCGTGTACCGTTGGAGGAGCCCCACCATGGCACCATCGGGAACACCATCCGCAGACCGGCCGCGCCCGGCTGCGCGCATGCTGCTCGCCGCCACACTGCTGCTGGCGGTCGTCGGGACGGCCGCCGCCGACTGGCCGATGTTCCGCCTCGATCCCGCGCGCACCGGCACCGTCGCCGACGCGCAGGTCACGGGGCTGGCGGGCGTGTGGGCGGTCGAGCTGGCTCCGGGCGGCAGCGTGGACGGCTCGCCGGCGGTCGTTGGGCAGGTGGTCTACGTCGGCGACTCGCTGGGAGTCATGCACGCGCTGTCGGCCGCGGACGGCTCTGAGCTGTGGCGCTTCCAGACGGGCGGCGCCATCGTGTCATCGCCGGCGGTCGCGGACGGGCTGGTGCTCTTCGGCTCGGTCGATCGCTTCCTCTACGCCCTGCGCGCCGCGGACGGCGCCCTTGCTTGGTGCTACCGCACGCGCGGGCCGGTGCTGTCATCGCCGGCGGTCGCCGGCAACACGGTGGTCTTCGGCTCGATGGACGGCCGCCTGTGCGCGCTCTCGGTGGCCGACGGCTCGGTGCTGTGGCGCACCGAGCCGGGCGCGGGGATCCAGGGCGCGCCGGCCATCGCCGGCGACAGCGTGCTCTACGGCGACGACGTGGGCCGCATGCGCGCGCTGTCGCTGGCCGACGGCTCGGTGCGCTGGGAACTCGCGCTGCGCCCGGAGTCGGCGTCGCGCATGAGCTGGCGCGCCGAGGCCGTCGAGCCGGGCGGGACCGGCGCCGATGTTGCGGCGGACACCGCGGGCACGCCGAAGGTCGTGGCGGGGCCGGTGGTTGCCGGCGATCTCGTGGTCTTTGCGCTCATGGGCCCGAGTGCGCTGCGCCCGCCCAAGCTCGACTACCTGATCGGCCTCGATCTCGCCACCGGGGAGCAGCGCTGGGCGGCCAACGAGGCGTTCTCGGTGCCGGGCTCGCCGCTGGTCGCGGACGGGTACTGCTACTTCGTGACGGTCGAGGGCTACCTGTCGAAGACGGTGGCGCGCGCCCTGCGGCTGTCCGACGGGGAGCTGGCCTGGGAGCGCCAGGTGGGCGGGGTGGTCGACTCCTCGCCGGCGCTGCTGGGTGACACCCTGTGCTTCGGCTGCCACGACGGCAACCTCTACCTGCTCAATGCCGCCGATGGCGCCATCATTGCGCGCGAGGCCCTGTCCACGAAGGTATACTCGTCGCCGGCTTTCAGCGACGGGCGCATCTACATCGGCGCCAACGACGGCCGGCTTCACTGTCTGCGCAGCGCCGACGGCCTCCGCTGAGCGCGCGCGCCTCGCCTCACCCCAGGAAGCGGCGCAGCCACAGGTCGTTGAAGGGGCGGTAGTCGTACTGCCAGCCGTGCCCCGCGCCCGGGATCTCGATTAGCCCCTTCATGGCCGTGATCGCGTCGTACACCGGCCGGATGGTCTCCGGCGGGCAGGTGGTGTCGGCGAGCCCGATGGAGATGAAGGTGGGGCAGGCGATGAGCTGCGCGAGGTTCACCGGGTCGAACCACGCGAGCGTCGCCAGCGCCTGCTCGCGCCGCTCGGGGTGCTCGCGCAGCCACGCGGTCAGCTCCAGGTAGGGCCCGGTGGTCGCGGTCTCGACTGCGACCGGGTAGTTGCACAGGAAGGGCTCGTGCGCGACCGCCGCGCGCACCCGGCCGTCGAGGGCCGCGGTCGCGAGCGTCAGCCCGCCCCCCTGGCTGAGCCCCAGCGCGCCGATGCGCTCGCGGTCGATGCCCGGGTGCTCGCACAGAAAGTCGATGCCGCGCATGCAGTCGGCGTAGGCGGCTCGGTAGTACTGCCCGGCCGGATCGTCCAGCCCCATGGTCAGCTTGCTGAGGCCCGCGGGCACCCGCCACAGTTCGGCGCTCTCGCCCTGCCCGCGCGGGTAGACCACCAGCAGCGCGAAGCCTCGGTCGTAGCACAGCCCCCACCACGAGGTGTGCGGCGTGGTGCCGCCGTAGCCGGGCGTGCACACCACGGCCGGCCGCGGGCCCGCGCCCGCGCCGAGCTGCGGCGTGCACAGATAGGCCCGGAAGCGCACCCCGCCGAGCCCGGACATGGTGACGCGCTGCACCTGCACGAGCGCGTCGAGCGGCGGCTCGACCGGCTCGGTCTCGGCGCCGACGGGCACGGCGTCCAGCTCGGCACGCACCGCACCCCAGAACCCCCGCAGATCATCTGCCTTCATGGCCGCATGTCTCCCGCACCCGGATGGCGTCCGCGGGGCGTTCGTCGGCGCACCGACGGCCACCTTCCGTGCGGTTGCGTGCGCGCTGGCGAGGCGATATAATGCCGCCGGAGAGCGACCCCGCCGCCGCGTGGACAGGACGATGCGCATATGTCCCACCAGGCCCGAGTTCTCGATCTCGATGGTCGCGATGCCCTGCTGACGGAGATGCGCGCCGTCGGCGTGCCGCCTGCGGCCGTCGAGGCGCTGGCCGACCGCGCGCGTGTGCGTGCCGTGCGGGTGGAGGCCGTCCACGGCCGGGCGGCGGCGCTGCTGCGCCAGGAGATGCTCGCGCTGGGCGGCGAGTGCGCCGTGCACCGCGACGTCGCAGCCTTCGACGACACGCCGCGGCCGGTGGTGTTGCTGGGCGATCCGCAGACTTTCGCGCGGCTGGCCGAACGCCTCGCGGACGGGCCGTTCGGGCTCGGCACGATCGCGAGCGAGGTGGTCGCGACCGTCACGTCCTTCGACACAGATGCGCGCCCGCCGCTGCGCTGCGTGGACCGCGAGCTGCCGCTGGGCGAGCGCACGCTCGTGATGGGCATCATCAACGTGACGCCGGATTCGTTCTCCGGTGACGGCCTCGGGGCGGACGTCGATGCCGCCGTGGAGCAGGCGGCGAGCTTCATCGCGGCCGGAGCCGACATCCTCGACGTGGGCGGCGAGTCCACGCGCCCCGGCAGCGAGGCGGTGGCGCTCGAGGAGGAGCTTGAGCGTACGCTGCCCGTCGTGGAGGCGCTGGCCGAGCTTGGGGCCGTGATCTCGATCGACACGAGCAAGCCGGAGGTGGCGCGGCTGGCGGTGGCGGCGGGCGCGGGGATGATCAACGACGTCTTCGGCCTGCGCGCCGACGGCATGATCGAGGCGGTCGCGGAGACCGGCGCGGCGGCGTGCATCATGCACATGCAGGGCGAGCCGCGCACCATGCAGCAGGCGCCGCACTACGATGACCTGATGACCGACATCTACGGCTTCCTGGCCGAGCGCGTCGCAGCCGCGATGGCGGGCGGCGTGGAGCGCGACCGCCTGGTGATCGACCCCGGCTTCGGCTTCGGTAAGACGGTGGCGAACAACCTCGAGATCCTGCGCCGCCTGCGTGAGCTGCGCGGCCTCGGGCCGGGCGTGCTGGTCGGTACCTCGCGCAAGTCCACCATCGGCACAGTGCTGGGCGGCGTGCCTGCGGACGAGCGGCTGATGGGCACAGCGGCCACCTGCGCACTGGCCATCGCGGGCGGGGCGGACATCATCCGCGTGCACGACGTCGCGGCGATGGTGCAGGTGGCGCGCATGACCGACGCCATCATGGGCGCGTGGCGGGAGGAGCCTTGAACGCCGCCGAGCGCAAGCAGGCGCTGCGCGAGGAAGCGCTCCGTGCGCGCGACGCGCTGGCGCCGGCGGAGATCGAGGAGCGCAGCGCTGAGATCACCCGCCGGGTCATGCTGCTGAGCAGCTACCGGCGGGCGCGGGTGCGGTTGCTGTTCGCCAGCATCGGCAGCGAGGTGCGCACCGACCGGCTGATCGCACACACCGTGCGCTCGCGTGCGCGGCTGGTGCTGCCGCGCGTGCGCGGGCCGGAGGAGGCGCTGGCACTGCACGAGGTTGTCGACCCGGAGACACAACTTGTCCCCGGATGGAGCGGCATCCCCGAGCCGATCGCGGGGAACTGTCCGGAATGCACGGAGAGCGACATCGACTTCATCCTCGTCCCCGGGCTGGCCTTCGACCGGCACGGCGGGCGGCTGGGCTACGGCGGCGGGTACTACGACTACATCCTGAACGTGCGCGGCGACCTGGTGGACAGCGGCGCGGCGGTCGCGGTCGCCTTCGCCAGCCAGATCGTGGATGAGGTGCCGCGCGAAGCGTGGGATGTGCGCGTATCGGTGATCGTTACCGAGGACGGAGTCATCGACGCCCGAAGCGACAGGAGCTGACGCGCGATGGCCGTGGGCGATGTGTTCGAGGCGCAGATCGAGGAGTGGGCCGACCCCGAGACCGGCGCGCTGGTGCGGCGGCTGACCGGCGACGGCTCCGAGAATGTGCACCTGTACTTCACCTCTACCTCGTTCGTGGGCGACGGCGCCGAGCGCGTCGTCATCAGCTCCGACCGTGCGGGCGGCAGGGCCTACTTCCTGCTCGAGATCGCCGACCGGCGCATGGTGCAGGTCACCGAGAACCTGGTGTCCAGCTTCTCGCAGGCGTGCCTCGACCCGGGTGGGCGGCTCTTCCACTTCCAGGACGCCACCCTCAAGGTCACCGATCTCGCGACGCTGCAGACCGAGGACCTCTACCGCGTCCCCGACGGCTTCCGCCCGGCGCTGCCCACCTGCACGGCCGACGGCAGCCACGTGGCCTTCGCCTACATGGAGCGCTCGGAGCTGAGCACCGAGACCGGCGTGATCTACTCGACCATGGCCGAGCGCTACTACCAGCACCCGGCGTGCGTGATCATGCGCATCGACACCTCGACGGGCGGCGCGGAGGCGGTCTGGGGCGAGCGCAACTGGATCTCGCACGTATGCATCCACCCGACCCGGCCGGACCTGATCCTGTTCTGCCATGAGGGCGGCTCGCATGTGAGGCAGCGCATGTGGACCGTGGATGCGTCGGTGCGGCGCGGGCGGCAGGCGCAGCCGCTGTTCCGCCAGCACCTGGGCGAGTCGTGCTGCCACGAGTACTTCACGCGCACCGGCGAGGTTGGCTTCCAGGTGATCGGCGAGTCTGAGGGCGAGGCGCTGCACTACAACTGCTTCGTGCGGCCGGACGGCTCGTGGCTGCGGCAGTTCCTGCTGCCCGGCCCGCGTCCGGGGCACATCCAGTCGAACTCGGACAACACGCTGGTGGTCGGCGACTGCGGCTACCTCGCGCCCGACGACCCGGACGGGCGGGCGTACATGTCGATCATCCGGCACGTTAACGGGCGCGGCGAGGTCACGCGGCTGTGCCGCCACGACACCTCGTGGACGAAGCAGCAGTCGCATCCGCACCCGATCTTCAGCCCCGACGACCGCTGGGCGCTGTTCACCTCGGACGCGGGCGGGCCATGCAACGTGTACATGGCGGACGTGACCGGCCTCTGAGAGGGGCGATGACGATGGCGGGCGAGGCGACTCTGCAGGTGGCGCTGGACTTCATCAACCTCAGCCAGGCGCTGCGCGCGGCGCGCGAGGCGGTGGCGGGGGGCGCGACCTGGGTCGAGGCGGGCACGCCTCTGATCAAGAGCGAGGGCATGGCGGCGGTGCGCGCCCTGCGCGAGGAGTTCCCGGCGCTGACCGTGGTCGCGGACCTGAAGATCATGGACGCGGGCCGCGCCGAGGTCGAGATGGCCGCCAAGGCCGGCGCGCAGGTGGTGACCGTGCTGGCGGCGGCCTCGGACGAGACCATCGCCGAGTGCGTGGAGGCCGGGCGCAACTACGACGCGCTGGTGCAGGTGGACCTGATCGGCTGCCGGACGCCGGTGGAGCGCGCGCGGCGCGCCGAGGAGCTGGGCGCGGCGATCGTCGGGATTCACACCGCCATCGACGAGCAGATGGTCGGCGCCGACCCGATGGACGCGCTGCGGTCGGTGCGCGATGCCGTGGACTGCCGGATCGCCGTCGCGGGGGGCATCAACTCCGAGACCGCGCCCGAGGCGGTGAAGGCCGGCGCGGACATAGTCATCGTCGGCGGGGCGATCATCAAGGCCCCCGACGCCACCGCGGCCGCGCGCGCCATCGCGGAGGCCATGGCGTCGGGTGAGGCGGTGGAGACCGAGCTGTTCAAGCGCGGCGGCGCCGAGCAGTTGCGCGAGATCTTCATGCGCTGCTCGGCGGCGAATGTCTCCGACGCGCAGCACCGGCGCGGACTTGTTCCGGGCATCTTCCCGGTCAAGCCGGGCCTCAAGGTGTGCGGGCCGGCGCTGACCGTGTGGACCTACCCGGGCGACTGGGCGAAGTCGGTTGAGGCCATCGACCAGGCCGACGAGGGCGCCGTGCTGGTCATCGACGTCCGCGGCGAGGGACCGGCGGTGTGGGGGGAGGAGGCCACCAAGAGCTGCATCTCGCGCGGACTCGGCGGCGTGGTGATCAACGGTGCGATGCGCGACACGCGCGAGATCGGCGAGCTTGACTTCCCGGCGTTCTGCGCGCTGCGCACACCGAACGCGGGCGAGCCCAAGGGCATGGGCATGATCGGGGTGCCGCTCAAGATCGGCGAGACCACGATCCGCACCGGCGACTGGATCATCGCCGATGACGACGGCGTCATCGTGGTCCCGCGCGAGCAGGCCGTGGGCATCGCGAACCGCGCCATGTCCGTGATGGAGCGCGAGCGGCGCGAGAAGGCGGAGATCGACGCGGGCAGTACGCTGGCGCAGGTAGCCGAGCTGGAGCGCTGGCACCAGCAGCGCGGCGAGGGCCTGCGCGGCCTCAAGCCGCACGGCCCCGAGGAGGACGAGACGTGAGCGGGGTGGAGGTGTTGATCGTCGGGCCGGGCGCGATGGGCTGCCTGCACGCGGCGCTGCTGGCCGAGGGCGGTGTGCGCGTGGGGCTGCTGGACCACCGCGCGGATCGGGCGGCGCGCATCGCCGAGCAGGGCATCATCGTTGAGCGCGACGGCGCGCAGACCACGGTACCGGTGGCGTGCAGCGCCGACGCGGCCGACTTTCATCCCGCGACGCTGGCGATCATCGTCGTCAAGGCCTACGACACAGACGTAGCCGCGCGCCACGCGCTGCCGGCGCTCGACGAGTCGTCCGGCGTGCTGACGCTGCAGAACGGGCTGGGCAACTACGAGCGCATCGCGCAGGTGGTGCCGGAGGCGTGTGTGCTGGCGGGGACGACCACGACCGGCGCCACGCTGCTGGGCGAGGGGCACGTGCGTGAGGCCGGGCGCGGGGTCGCGCAGATCGGCTCGCCCAGCGGCGCCGAGCATCGGGCCCGAGATGCCGTGGCGCTGCTCGCGCGAGGCGGCATCGACTGCGAACGCACGCCTGCCATCGACGAGGCGCTGTGGGCGAAGGCGATCGTGAACGCCGCGATCAATCCGCTGACCGCGCTGACCGGCCTGCGCAACGGGATGCTGGTGGAGGTACCGGAGCTGCTGGAGCTGCTGGGTGCGGTGGCCGAGGAGGCCGCCGACGTCGCGCGCAACTGCGGGGTGTTCGTGCGCGAGGACATGGCCGGGCCGGTCGAGGCCATCTGCCGACAGACCGCGCAGAACCGCTCGTCGATGCTGCAGGACGTGAGCGCGGGGCGGCGCACGGAGATCGATTTCATCAACGGCGAGATCGCGCGCCGTGCCGAGCAGCGCGGGCTGCCGGCGCCGCTGTGCCGCGCGTTGACCGCGCTGGTGCGCGGGCTGGGGGTGGGAGAAGAGGGAGATACATGATCATCGTCGGCGAACTGATCAACGGCACGCGGGCACCGGTGCGAGCGGCGCTGGAGCGGCGCGATGCCGACGCCATCGCCGACCTCGCCAGGCGGCAGGTGGAGGCCGGGGCCGATTACCTCGACTGCAACGTCGGGGCGGTCGGTGCGCGTGAGGTGGAGTTGATGGGGTGGCTGGTGCGCACCGTGGGGCAGGCGGTGGATGCGCCGGTGTGCATCGACACGCCCAGCCCGGCGGCGATGGCCGCGGGGCTGAGCGAGTACCGGGGGGACGCGCCGCCGCTGGTGAACTCGGTCACTCTCGAGGGCGCCCGGCTGGAGGAGACGCTGGCGGTGCTGGGCGGGAGGCGAGTGCGGATCGTCGCGCTGGCGATGACCGATGCGGGGGTGCCTGAGACCGGGCACGGGCGGGCGCAGGCCTCGCTGCGGCTGATCGGCGAGCTGACGGATCGTGGCCTCCCCGCGGTCGACATCTTCGTGGACCCGGTAGTGACGCCGCTGAGCGTCGATGGGGCCGGGGCCCGGGCCGCGTGCGAGGCGATGCGGGCCATCGCCTCGGCGCGCCCGGAGTGTCATCTGATCTGCGGGATCAGCAACGTCTCTTTCGGGCTGCCGGAGCGGGCGCTGCTCAACCGCGTCTTCCTCGCGCAGGCGGTGGCCGCCGGGCTCGACAGCGCCATCCTCGACCCCACCGACCGGCCGCTGCGCGCGACGCTGCACGCCGCCGAGGCGCTGGCGGGTCGCGATGCGTGGTGCGCCGGCTACCTGCAGGCATACCGCAGCGGGACGCTGTAGGAGGGCAGTGACATGCGCCGGGTCGTGCCGACCCCTCTGGAGGTAATCATCAGTCGCCTGCCCGCCGGTGCGCCGGTCTTCGTGCTCGGCTGCGGCGGATGCGCCACGCGCGAGCGGTTCGGCGGAGCCAAGCAGTGCCGCGAGCTGGCCGAGCAACTGGCCGCAGAGGGTGTTGAGGTGGCGGACTGGGCGGCGCCGGAGCCCGGAGCTGCCACGTGCGATGTGCAGGTGGCCCGAAGGGTGCTGAGCGACCACGCCGACGCCCTCGAACGCGCCGGGGTGATCGTGCTGCTGGCATGTCCCCAGGCCGAACCGGCGGTGGCGCAGGTGACGGACCTGCCACTGGTGTCCGGAGTGCAGACGATTACCGGCACGACCACCGGGGGCGGCGCCATGACCGTCGAGGAGTGCGATCTGTGCGATGACTGCATCGCGCGGGCCGCCGGCGGCCTGTGCCCGCACAGCTTCTGCCCCAAGCAGCTCATGAACGGCCCCTGCGGCGGTGCCCAATCGGGCCGCTGTGAAGTCTTCCCCGACCGTCCTTGCGTCTGGGAGCTGATCTACCGGCGGCTCAAGGCCGACGGGAACCTGAAGCTCCTGGAGCGCTATCGCCAACCAATGAGCTTCCGGGTCACCTCCGATGAATAATCGGTGGCGGACGGGCGCAAAGCTGACCGAAGTGGTGGCGCAACACGGCTTCGCAGTCACCGGCGAGGTGGCGCCACCCAGGGGCGCGGACCCATCCAAGGCGCTGGCCGCGGCGCGCATGGTCGCGCGGGTCGCCGACGCGGTCAATGTGACCGACGGTCAGGGCGCGATGTTGCGCATGAGCCCGCTGGCGATGGCGCGTCTGATGAAGGAACAGGGCATCGAGCCGGTCTGGCAGGTCACCTGTCGTGACCGCAACCGCATCGCGCTACAGGCCGATCTGCTGGCCGCGCATGCGCTCGGCGTGCGCAACGTGCTCATCGTGACCGGCGACCATATGGTGCTGGGCGATCATCCCGACGCCAGATCGGTTTTCGAGCTCGACTCCGTGCAGCTTCTGCACGTGGCGCGCGGACTCAACGAGGGCCGTGACATGACGGGTGCGCCGCTGGCGGCGGCTACCAACCTGTGCCTGGGCGCGGTGGTGGCGCCCGAGGCCGACAACGTGGAGCTTCAGATTCTCAAGCTGCGCAAGAAGATCGACGCCGGCGCTGAGTTCATCCAGACTCAGGCGGTGTTCGACCCGCCGCGGTTTGAGCGCTTCATGGCGCGGGCCGGCGCGCTTGGGGTGCCGGTGCTGGCGGGCCTGATCCCGGTCAAGTCCCCCCGGATGGCGCGCTTCATGAATGCGCGCATCCCGGGGGTGAACGTGCCGCCGTGGCTCATCCAGCGTCTGAACGAGGCTGATCCGGGAGACCTGCGCGCCGTCGCCCTCGAGCTGGCGGGGCAGATCGCGGCCGCGGTCGCGCCGTGCTGCCAGGGCCTGCACATCATGGCGCAGGGTTGGGAGGACGCGATGGGCGAGATCGTCGCGGCTGTCGCGCGCTGAGACCGACCCGCGCCGGCCGTGCTCAGTTGAGCCCGACCAGCAGGCCGAACGCGCCGGCCAGCCACACCAGGGCGTAGACGGCGCAGGTCACCCAGGCCATGCGCGCGAACACGCGCGAGGTGTCGCAGCCCAGGGCGAGTACGATCGCCAGGAAGAGCATCGTGATACCCGCCTTGAGCACGAGCACGCCGCCCAGGCCGATGGCCGGGATGGCCGCGCGCAGCAGCGGGTTGGCCTCGACCGCGTAGCCGCCGGCGAACAGCAGCGCCGAGGTCACCAGGTCGGCCAGCGAAAGTGCGGCCAGCATGGCCGCCGCCAGGGGAAGCGAGCGGCGTGTCGCTCGCGCGAGCATGGGGCACTCGTGCGTGTCCTGCATGGACTCACCTCAGCTCTCTCCGTCCGCGTACATCCTTCGGCCCGCAGCCGGGGAACATGCGCCTTGAGGGCAACGAAGATGCAACCGGCGCATGAATGCGGCGACACACTGTGCCATCGTGCGGAATCTCGACAGGGACGCCGGGGCGGCGTGATCGCATGGTCAGGCCATGGCATGCGGCGCTGGGGCTGACAGGCTGCGGCCTGATCTGGCTGCTCGCCTTCGCATGGAGCGTGCAGTTTGAGCCTGCGGCGATCCTCAGCGGCGTGGGGCGGGCGGCGGCGGTGATACGCTTCGAGGCGCTCGCGATGACCGCGCACATGGAAGCGGCGGAGCTGACTCGGGCGCGCGTGCGCAGCCTGCGTGACGAGGGGGCCGCCGCGGCCGCGCTGCAGCGGAAGCGCTTCGACCTGGCCAACGAGCTGCGTGATGCCGGGCTGCTGGCCCACGCCGACGGCAACGCGGCGCTGGCCGAGGAGCTGCTGACCGCGGCGTTGCAGGCCGCCCCCGAGCGCGCGGACCTGCGCTGCCTGCTGGTGGATGTGCGCACGCGCGCGCTGCTGGCCGATGAGCGGCGGGTGGCGCTACTGGAGCTGGTGCATGAGAGCGGCTCGGCGTGCGCGCACGCGCTGGCGGGGGAGAGCTTCCTGCAGGCGGGCGACATGGAGGCGGCGCAATCCTACCTGGCGCGTGCCGCGGAGCTGCGACCCGATTGGGTCGCGCCCCATCTGCTGCTGGCGGAGGTCGCCTGGCGACGGGGCGATCGCGCCGGGGCGCTGGCAAGCGCGGGCGCGGCGCTGGAGCACGCGCAGAGCCTGCGTGACCGGCTGGCCGCCGTGGAGCGGGTACGCATGGCCGGGGGGCGCGCGCCGGAGCGCTGGCGGGTGATCGGCGAGCACGCCCGGCGCGAGTGGTGGCCGGTGGGGGCGCTGGCGGCGGCGTTCGTGCTCTTCCTGGTGCACCCGGCGCTGGTGAGGGCCGCCCGGCGTGGGTTGGCCCGCCTGCGCTCTCAGCCGGCCGCCGCCGACAGCACCTCGTAGAGCCGGTCGGCCACGGCGGGGAGCCCGTAGCGCGCCTGCACGCGGGCGCGCCCGCTGCGAGCGAACTGTGCCGCGCGCTCCGGGGCCTCGATCAGCCCCTGCACGGCATCGGCGAGCGCGTCCGGATCCCGCTCCGCGAACACCACGCCCGAGCCCAGTTCCTCGATCAGCGCCGGGATGTGTCCGGAGGCCGAGCCGGCCACCGGCACCCCGCAGGCCGGGGCCTCGATGAGTACGCGGCCGAACTGCTCGGCCCAGTTGGGCATGGTGCGCGAGGGCACCACCAGCACGTCCATGACGTTCAGGTAGTCCGCGGCGGCGCTGTGCGGCACCGGGCCGGCCAGCACCGCGCGCCCCGGCGGGCCGGCGTGCGCCCACTCGTGCAGGCGCTCGGACAGCGGCCCGCCCCCGACCACCAGCACGCTCACATCGAGGCCGCGCCGCCACAGGGCATCCGCGGCCGCCGCCAGGTCCTCGACGCCCTTCTCCTCGGTCAGCCGGCCCATGTAGCCGAGCACGGCCCCCTGCAGGCCCAGCTCGCGCCTCAATTCGCTGCGGTCGGCGGGGCGAAAGAGGTCGGTGTCCACGAAGTAGGGGATGACCTCGACCTGTCCCGCGCACCGCTTGCCGCGCAGCACCTCCGCGACCTCCGGCGTTGACGCCAGCGCCAGCGCAGCGTAGTCGAGCACCGCGCGCTCGACCGTCGAGAACGGCCATGGGAAGCGCTTGGCCAGGTTCTGCGTGCTGGCGAAGCACAGCGGCAGGCTGTGGCGCCGGCAGATGCGCAGCACCTGCCACGCGGGCAGGCTGTACGGCTCCTCACCGAGGTAGACGATGTCCGGGGCGAAGTCGCGCAGCACCGGCGCCAGGCCGCGGTAGAGGTGCAGGCTGATCTGCCCGGAGCCGATCACCGGGAGAGGGTGCGGCATGAAGCGCGCGCCCGCCACCGGTGCGAAGTCCACGATCATGCCCGTGGACGCGCGCCAGCGGCGGGGAGCGATGAGCAGGAGTTCGACGTCCTGGTGGCGGCACAGCTCATCGAAGAGCCGCTGGTTGACATCGACCACGCAGGCATGGCTGATCACCGCGAGCCTCATCCGGCCTCCGCCCCCTCTCCGCCCGGCGCAAAGCGCAGGAAGATATCCTCGATCTGCTCGGCCTGGCGCTCCCAGGTGAAGTCGAGCGAGCGCGCGTGCACCGCGCGCCGCATCTCTTCGAGCGCGTCGCCGGGCCCCGCGAGGCGATCGAGGCCGGCGGCGATGTCGGATGGCGTCGGCTCGACGAACATCCCGCTTACGCCGTCCTCGATCAGGTCGAGCGCGGCGCCCGTCCGGGCGGCCAGCAGTGGCAGCCCGCATGCGGCGGCCTCCAGCACCACCAGCCCGAAGGGCTCGATGGGGTAGGGGTGCACCAGGCAGTCGGCCATGGCGAAGTAATCCTGCGGGCGGTTCACGTGGGGCACGAAGCGCACGCGCTCGATCACGCCGTGCTCCGCGGCCATCCGCGCGAAGACGTCGCGGTCGCCCCGCCCCACCACCACCAGGTGCGCGGGCTCAGCCGTCAGGCCCAGCGCGGCGATGACGTCGGGCAGGCCCTTCTCGAACCACAGGCCGCCCATGAACAGGGCCACGAACTGCGCGTCCGACAGGCCCAGCTCGCGGCGGATGCGCGGCCGGGCCTCGGCACGCGTGTCCGGCGAGAACACCTCGTGGTCCACGCCGCTGCGGGCGACGTGCACCTCGTCCGGACGCAGACCGTACTCGCGCACGAAGTACTCGCGCACGCTGCGCGAGACCGCGATCACACGGCCGCGGCAACGCAGTACCGCGCGGCGCTCGAGGGCCGCGAAGAGCGCGTCACGCACGCGCTCCCAGGCGCGCCGCCAGGCGGGGCTGAGGTGGTAGCGACGCTCGGCCTCGACCCGCACGCGGCGGCGGTCCCGATGGACCGTGTGCGCGAGCACGAAGTTCTGCACCAGGGTGTTGCCGCCCTGGGAGAGCACCACGTCGAACTCGCGGGGGCGCAGCGCCAGCGAGGAGAGCAGCGTGAACCACAGGGCGCGCGGGCCCTGAGGCGCGGGCAGGGCCCGCAGGCGCCGGACGGTGATGCCCCGCAGGTCGATGTCGCGCACGGTGTGACAGAACAGATGGACCTCGTGGCGCCGGGCGAGGCGGGGGGCCAGCTCGGCCAGGACGCGCTCCTGACCGCCGCCGAGCGAGACGTCCTCGATCACCAGCGCAATGCGCAGCCGGCGCGTGGGCGACCGAGTTGCGGAGTCAGTGTCGGTCATGGTCTGTGGGCGCAGCGGGGACGGTCACCGCTGCACGGCGGCCGGACGCTCCTTGACGGTGACGATGGGCGCCGCCGTGCCCGTCAACTCCTCAACCTCGATCTCGGGGAGCCGCAAGGCCACTGCCACGTAGCACCAGAACATGATCGCCTCCGGCCAGCCATACAGCGCCGAACCCACGAGCAGTCGCACCAACATGCCGACGACCGCGGCGAAGATGCCGACGATCAGCCAGCGGTCCCGTGACTGTGTGGCCTGTCGGTAGGCCCGGAAGACGAAGCGGACGACGCTCACGAGCATCCATCCGAACAGCAGGAAGCCCGGAACGCCCAGCTCGATGAGAGAGCGCGCGTACTCGTTCTCCGCCCAGGGCGTGCGCTCCTCAGGACGCATGCGCCGGGGATCGATGCTCCACAGCAGCCGGCCGCGCCCCACGCCGCTGGTGAAGCCGCTGCCCAGAGGGTGCCGGGTTACCCAGCCCAGCGCGGTCTTCCACGGAGTGATGATCCGGTGGCGGGTGTAGTCGGGGTCAGTGACGATGGTGTTCAGGCGCTCCATGGCGTGACCACCGGTGAGTTGATCGACCTCGAAGAGCGCCAGGCCACCGATAAGTGTGGCCAGCACGATCAGGTCGGGGCGGCGGATGAGTCCCAGCAGCACCAGCATCCCCGCGGCCGCCGAGGCGTAGGCGTTGCGCACTGCAGTGATCAGCACGGCCACCACCAGCACCGGCATGGCCACGGTGACCAGCGACTGGGTCACCCGGCGCCGGCTGAGGTAGCCGATGGCGCCGATCCCCAGGCACAGCGCCATGACACAGGCGTCGGCGAAGCTGTGAGGCGAGATCATGGTGGATGGGGGCCGCAGCTCGATCTCGTAGGTCTCGGTGGCGTACTGCGCCTGTCGGTAGACGTCGAAGCCCGGCCCGAGCCGGAACAGGTGATCGAGCCCGATCTGGTACTGCACGATACCGTAGAGCGCGAGCGGCGCCATGATCGCGAAGATGGTGACGACGAAGCGCTCGACCTGCTGGCGGGTACGGATGTAGTCGTAGGCGAGGAAGAAGACCGGCAGCCAGATGATCCACGAGCGCAGGTTCGTCAGCGACATGAGCACGTTGGGATTGCGCTCGTTGAGGAGCTGGACGGCGCACCATCCGGCAAAGATGATGATGGGAAGGCTCAGCGGGTGGCGCACGGAGCGCCGCCGGTGACCCAGCACGCTCAGCCAGCCCCAGCGCAGCAGGCAGATGGCCAGCAGGTAGTCCTTGAAGAGCTGGGTATGCCAGCCGGGGCTGAGGCCCTTGAGGAAGCCGTCAAGGCTGGCCGCGACGATCAGAGCCAGGACGCCGAACTCCAGCGACGCGAGCGCGGCCGCGGTGAGCGCCGTGGCCAGGCCCACGAAGACCGCCATGTCGAAGCCGCCCACCTGGCCGAGCACCACGAGCACTACGGCGCCGATGATGCCCAGGGGCAGCAGCACGGCGTGGAGCAGGTTGGCGGTGCCCAGGTTCAGCCTTGCGATGGCCGTGCGCGCTCCTTCCGGTCAGGTGAGCGTGTGGACGAAGTACGAATCCGGCGCGTGAGCCGCGTGCGGGCTCAGACCGCTGCGTCAGCCCTGGGCCACCCGTCCTCCCGGCGCTTGCGCGCCGCCGGGATGTGTGCGAGCAGGCGCAGCATACGGTGGAGCACCGCCGCCGCCAGGCACTGGAAGCCGAAGAGCGTGAGCATGGCTCCCGTGGCCGTGCGGCTCCAGTGCTGGCTGACGTAGCCGCGGGTGATCCAGGTCCACAGGCCGCCCGCGTTCAGGGCGATGGCGCATACGATGACCAGCACGCCGAGGGCGACCAGCACCGGCTCGGTGAACACACTCTTCGCCAGGCGCAGCGCCGGCCCTCCATCCCACCGCTTGCGGTGCACGATGGCCACGGCGTGCTCGCCGGCCAGCCCGGCCAGGAACATCTGGATGCCCGCGGTGGACAGCACGATCACGGTGAGCAGACGGTAGATGTCGTCCTCGGCGATCTGTCGCATCTGCAGGTACTCCACCAGCACCGGCAGCCCCAGGATGAAGGCCAGCAGCAGCAGCACGAACCCCGGGACGCTGATGATGCGGAACGGCTGGTAGGTCAGGCCGACGTCGATGATGGTACGCAGGAAGCGCAGGCCGTCGCGCACCACGCTGAGCTTGCTGCGGCCCTCGCGCTCCTCGTAGGACATCGGGATCTCGACCATCGACAGGCGCGCGTCGAGGGCTGCGCGGCAGCTCATGGTGGGCGTGTAATGCAGGCCGTCGGGCAGCGGCTCCAGCGCCTCGAGGGCGTCGCGGCGCATGACGCGCATGCCACTGGCCGCGTCGGTGATGCGCGTCTGCGCCAGCCAGTTGATGATGGTGCGCCAGATGGCGTTGCCCACGCGGCGGATGGGCGGCATCCTGCTGTCCGGGCCCATGCGCGAGCCCAGCGCCACGCTGGCATCGCGCTCGACCAGCGCCGCGATCATCGGCGCGAAGAACTCCGGGTCGCACGTGCCGTCGGCGTCGAGGAAGCCAACCAGCTCGCCATCGCCCTCGGCGAAGCCGGTCTTGATGGCCGCGCCGTAGCCCCGGTTGTGCTCGTAGGCCACCACGCGGATCTCCGGCTCGAAGGCCCGGGCCAGCTCGGCGGTGCGGTCGGTGGAGCCGTCGGAGACGACCGTGATCGTGACCTCGGTGACGGGCGTGCGCTCGAGGATGGTGGCGCGTGCGGCCAGGCACCGGCGCACGATGCTCTCGATCGACTGCTCCTCGTTGTACGCCGGGATCACGATGTCGAAGCGCACACCCGCTCCTCCCTTCGCGGCGGTGTCCCCTTCCCGGCGGGATGACGCGCCCAGACTACCACATGCCGCCACGGCTGACCAGCGTGAGGCGCCCTCACGCGGACGCATCCCCGCGCCCGCCGTCGTCCACCCGGCGCTGCGTGCCATGTGGCGGGCGCAGGTAGTGCATCGCCAGCGCGACCATGACGGCCCAGAACGCCAGGCACACCGCGGTCGACAGGCCGGGCGAGATGCCCAGATGCGCCTCCTGCGCACGGCTCATGATGTAGTTGCTCAGGCCGAAGCGCGCGACCAGGTCGAAGGCCAGCGGGCTCTCCACCCGCTCGGTGAACATCGCCGCCAGGTAGCTGGGCACGAAGCACAGCCCCAGCAGGACGCCCCGCGCCCACGCCCACAGCGCGACCCAGGCGGGAGCCATCAGCAGCATCAGGAAGGGCACCGCGGGCATCATGTAGCGCGGCCCGACGCTGCCCATGAAACCGGCGAACGGGATCAGCGAGACCGCCAGGAAGTTGCCCAGCACCGCCGCGCCCGTCACCAGGGCCAGCTCGCGCGCCGAGCGCGACGGTGCGCGCCCCAGCAGGACGACCCCCACCAGCGCCAGCGCCAGTGGCGGTGTGAAGCGCAGCAGCGCGGTGGGGCCGCCGATAGCGTCATCGTAGATGTTGCCCAGGCGCAGCTCGCGCCGATCCTGGTTGTAGACGGCCATGGGTTCGCCGCAGTGCTCGATCCAGGTCAGGCCCTCAGTGCCGCCGCGGTACTGCTGCCGGATGTGCAGCACCGGCGTGAGCTTCACGTTGTAGGGCGTGCGCAGCGGACTGCCGAAGGCCGCGTAGTGGTAGACCGCCGCCAGTCCGAGCGTAAGCGCCAGCCCGGCGGCCAGCCCCAGGCGCTCGCGCCATGAGGTGCGCGCGACGGCGTAGATGGCGGGCGGGATGACCATCAGGATCATGTCGTAGCGGGTGGCGACGGCCAGGCCCGCGGCAGCGCCCAGCCCCAGCATGGCCCACGGTCGCCGCGCCGGCGCGGTGCCGGCGCGCATCGCCGCCACCCACCACAGCAGCGCGAGCACGAGCGTCGCCGCGAAGGTGCGCGCCGAGCCGCCCGCCGCATGTGCCCACCACAGCGAGCCGAAGGCCAGCAGCAGGGCGAGCGAGAATGCGCCCGGCCGGTCGCCGACCGCGCTGCGCGCCAGATCGAAGAGCATGACCGTGGTGCAGGCGGCCACGGGGATGAGCACCAGCAGGTGCACCAGCAGCATGAGCAGCATCCGGCGCACCATCCACGGCTCCGAGAACAGCCGTCCCGGGCCCTCGGGCAGCCGCCGCATCACCGGCATCAGCGCGCGCGCGGCAGGCGCGAGGATGGGCCGCGTGAGTGCGTAGACCGGCACGGCCACGAAGGACTTGCCCGGCGGCATCCCGGAGTAGTAGTGCCCATCCCGCCACGACACCTCGCGCAGGTCCCGGGCGTACGGGTCGATCTGCAGCGTACCGCGCTCGACGATGGCCATGGCCGCCGACATGGCCGCCAGCCCCATGTTGTCCCCGGCGAAGCGCGCGACGTGGAAGGTCAGGGCCACCAGCGAGATGACGAAGAGGCCGCGCCGCAGGCGTGAGCGGCGGTCACCAGCCGGGCGCACCGCCTCAGCCGCGGCGCTCTCAGGTGCGGGCACGGTCGCGGTCCTCCCGGCGAGCGTTGGTCTGGCGGGCGGTGCGGCGGGCCTCCAGCAGGCCCGCGGTCGCGGCGCGCCAGCGGCGCAGCGCCAGCCCACCCTCCACCGGCAGCCGGGCCAGCGCGCGCAGCAGGCCGTAGCGGCGGTCCTGTCCGACGGCGAGCGCGAACGCCAGGAAACCCGCGCGCCGCGCGCCGGTCAGGTGCTTCAGCATGACGTAGGCCGCGTCATGGGCGTCGGCGCGCAGCTCATCGACGCGCTCGGACCGGCGGTTGAAGCCGCCGGTGCGCGGCGCGGGGTAGTGATGCACCGCCGCCAGCGGGTCATACACCAGCCGACCATGGCGTCCGGCCCCGAGTGAGGCGTCGGTGTCGGTGAAGTGCGCGCCCAGCAGGTTCGTGTCGAAGCCACGCACGACCTCTCGGCGGAAGCTCATGTTGGCGCCCTTGAGGTGCGCGACGGCCCGCGGCTCCTCGAATGCCGGTTGATGGTGGTTGCCGATCAGCCGACCGTACCATGTGATCCGACCCACCACCGCGGCGGGCGTGAAGGAGACAGCGTCGCCGTGGTGCACGATGTCGCGCCCGCCAACGCCCACGACGGCCGGGTCGGCGTAGTGGGCCAGCAGCCGCTCCAGCCACTCGCGCGTGGGCGCAGTGTCGTCGTCGATGAAGCAGATCACGTCGCCGTGGGCGATGCGCAGGCCGGCGTTGGTGGCCGCGGCCTGGCCCCCTTCAGCCACCGTCGCGACGTCGATCATCTCCGCGTGCGGGTTGTCCCGCAGCCACGCCGCCAGTTGCGTGCGTGACTCATCATCGCCGTCGCGCAGCACCACCACGATCTGATCCGGCACGCGCGATCCGGCCAGCACCGCCTCCAGGCAGTGCAGCAGGCTGTCGGAGCGGCGGTAGCTGGGCACCAGGACGGTGGCGTGAAGCCCGGCTGCATTGCGGTGGTCTGCGGATGGCTCCATGTCATCTCCCGGCATGGCCGGCGGCGCTACTCGGAGGCCGATGACCTCACTCCCGCGAGCGCCGCCTGCAGGAAGCGCCCTGTCGCCGACTCCTCGCAGCGGGCGAGCTGCTCGGGCGTGCCCGTGGCCACGACCCGGCCGCCGTGCTCCCCCCCGCCCGGCCCCATGTCGATGATGAAGTCGGCCCACTTGATGACCTCGAGATTGTGCTCGATCACCAGCACGGTATTGCCCGCGTCCACCAGCTTGTCGAGCACCTGCAGCAGCCGCTCGATGTCCGCGAAGTGCAGACCGGTGGTGGGCTCGTCCAGGATGTAGAGCGTGTGCCCGCCCTCGGGCCGCGCCAGCTCGCGCGCGAGCTTGAGCCGCTGGGCCTCGCCGCCCGAGAGCGTGGTGGCGGGCTGGCCGAGCTTGAGGTAGCCCAGGCCGACGCTGTCCAGGGTCTCCAGGATGCGGTGCACGCGCGGCACGTTCTGGAACAGCTCCATTGCCTCAGTGATGGTCAGGTCGAGCACCTCGGCGATGTTGCGCCCGCGGTAGCGGATCTGCAGGGTCTCGCGGTTGTAGCGCGTGCCGTCGCACTGGTCGCAGTTGACGTAGACGTCGGGCAGCATGTGCATCTCGACGGTGCGCGTGCCGGTGCCCTGGCAGGCCTCACAGCGCCCCCCGGTCACGTTGAAGCTGAAACGCCCCGGCTCGTAGCCGCGCACGCGCGCCTCGGGCACCTGCGCGAACAGCTCGCGGATGGGCGCCATGACGCGCGAATAGGTGGCCGGGTTGGAGCGCGGCGTGCGGCCAATGGGCTCCTGGTTGATGCTCACCACGCGCTCCAGGTGCTCCCAGCCGGTGATCTCGCGGTGGTCGCCGGGCGCGTCGAGGGAGTTGTGCAGTCGTCGGCGCAGCGCCTTGTAGAGGATCTCCTGCACCAGCGTGCTCTTGCCCGAGCCCGACACGCCGGTGACGCAGGTCAGCGTGCCCAGCGGAATGGTGGCGTCCACGTCGCGCAGGTTGAACTGCGTGGCGCCGCGCACGGTCAGGCTTTGCCTGGTGCCCGCGCGCCGGCGCTCGGGGATCGGGATCTGTCGCTTCCCCGACAGGTAGCGGCCGGTGAGCGATTGATCGCACTCGAGCAGGCCGGCCAGGTCGCCCGAGTAGATGACCCTCCCGCCCTCGATGCCGGGGCCGGGCCCGAAGTCCACCAGGTGATCGGCGCGGCGCATGGTCTGCGCGTCGTGCTCCACCACGATGACCGTGTTGCCCAGGTCGCGCAGGCCTTCGAGCACATCCAGCAGCCGGCCGTGATCCACCGCGTGCAGGCCAATGCTGGGCTCGTCCAGGATGTAGAGGATGCCCGCCAGCCCCGAGCCGAGCTGGGTGGCGAGACGGATGCGCTGGGCCTCGCCGCCGGCCAGCGAGGGTGCCGTGCGGTCGAGGGTCAGGTAGCCCACGCCCACCTCGATCATGAACTGCAGGCGCGAGCGCACCTGTTCGAGCAGCTCCGCGACCAGGCGCGCGTCGGTCTCGGCCAGCTCGAGCCCCTCGAAGAACTCGGCCGCGCGCTCGGCGGTCAGGCGGCTCACCTCGGGCAGCGTCAGCCCGCCCACGCGCACCGCGCGACTCTCCGGCCGCAGCCGGTCGCCTTCACACGCCGGGCACGGCAGCGGCGCGAAGAAGCGATCGTAGAACGCCTTCTGGCCCGACGACGAGGTGTCGCGGTAGCGGCGCTGGCTGGCGGGCACCAGGCCCTCGAAACGCTTGGAGTAGGCGAACCGCCTCCCGCCGCGGGTGCGGTAGTCGAAGGTAATCTCGTCATCGGTGCCGTAGAGGATGACCTCGCGCGCGTGGGCGGGCAGCTCCGCCCACGGCGTGGTCAGATCGAAGTCGTAGTGATCCGCGAGGCCCTCGAGGATGTGGCGCACGTGCCGGGTCTGCACGTCACCGTAGATCTCGAGCGCGCCGTCGAGGATCGACTTGCCCGGGTCGGCGACCAGGCGGTCGGGGTCAAGGCCGGGCTGGGTGCCGAGGCCGTCGCACTCCCGGCACATGCCGGCCGGGCTGTTGAACGAGAACATCGCCGGAGTGAGTTCCGGGTAGGCGATGCCGCACTCGGGGCAGGAGAAGCGGGTGGACAGGTGCATGTCCTCGCCATCGACCACGTCCACGGTAATCAGGCCGTCGCCCTGCACCAGCGCGGTGTCCACCGAGTCGGCCAGCCGCGAGCGCACGCCCTCTCTGATGACCAGGCGGTCCACGATCACCTCGACCCGCCGGGCGTCCTCGGGCGCGTTGGGAAGGCCCGAGGAGATGTCGTAGACCTCGCCGTCGATGCGCATGCGCACGAACCCCTGGCGGCGCGCCTCGCGCACCAGGTCGATGAGGCCGCGCTCCGGCTCGCGCTCCACCGGCGCCAGGATGTACACGCGCGTGCCCTCGTCCAGCGCCATGATGCGGTCCACGATCTGCTGGGGCGTGTGCGCCTTGACCTGCCGGCCGCAGGAGTAGCAGTAGACCTCGCCCACGCGCGCGTAGAGCACGCGCAGGTAGTCGTTGATGTCGGTGATGGTGCCGACGGTCGAGCGTTGGTTGCCCGATGACGAGCGCTGGTCGATGGCGATGGCGGGGGACAGCCCGTCGACGTGGTCCACCTGCGGGCGCTGCATGCTGGCGAAGAACTGGCGCGCGTAGGTGGAGAGCGACTCGACGTAGCGGCGCTGGCCCTCCGCGTAGATGGTGTCGAGGGCGAGCGAGGTCTTGCCCGAGCCGCTCACGCCGGTGAAGACGATCAGGCGCCCGCGCGGCAGCTCGAGATCGATGCCCTTGAGGTTGTGCTCGCGGGCGCCGAAGATGCGGATGGTCTCGTCGGCAGACGACATGCGGTGATGTCCTCATCCTTTCCGGACTGCGCCGGACACTTCATTGTATCCCGCCCGGCGCCGAGCGTCAACGTTCGCGCGCCAGGGGGCGTGAATCCCGAATGCCGGTACGCGCGACGGTTGACGCAGGACGGACGGCAACAACCTTCTCCCCCGTCCCGACCCCGGGCGACCGCACACAACGCGGTCGCGCGGGATCAGGCTTGCGCCACGTCCTGCATGCCGCCACCCCGGCGAAGGTCGATCAGACAACGCCGGTCCCTCTTCCGCCGGCGCACCGCAGGTGCGCCGGCGGAGAGAGGGCGGCCCGACGCAGTCGGGCCGGGCGTGAGGAGGTCGCCCCACCGCGCCGCCGCGCTGTCTACCGGCAATCTCAGGACGCACCCGCGTGAGGTGTGTCAAGGCAGAATAGAAATGTCCGGTCTTGAGCGAGCTGGAAGTATCCGGTTGTGGGTGCCGTTGCCGTCATGGCCTCTGCCGTAGCGGTCGTAGCCCTGCGCCCCCCCCTCGGGCGGCGCGGCTCGCAGGTGGATGGGGCCATCGCGCCCGTTTCTGAAGACGACGGGGCGTCTTGACACGTGTTCGAGGTTTCTTGTATGCTCTGCGGTACGCTTCTATCTGAGCCTCTTCGCGAGCGCGCGCCGCGCGTACGCAAGAACGCGTACCAGGGAGTGACGGCACATAGACAGGTCCTACCGAGTGAATGAGCGCATCCGCGCCCCGCAGGTGCGAGTGATCTCTCCGGACGGCGAGCAGATCGGCGTGATGCCTACGGAGAAGGCGCTGGAGCAAGCGACGCAGCGAGGACTGGACCTCATCGAAGTCGCGCCCAATGCGGACCCGCCTGTGTGCCGCATCATGGACCACGGCAAGTTCCGCTACGAGCAGCAGAAGAAGGCCAAGGAAGCGAAGAAGAAGTCGCGCCAGATGCAGGTCAAGACCATCCGGGTGCGGCCGAACACGGATGATCACGACGTGCAGTTCAAGATCCGGAACGCCTGCCGCTTCTTGAGCAAGGGTGACATGGTCAAGTTCAATGTCATCTTCCGCGGGCCGGAGTTGCGCCACAAGGAGATCGGCCGCGAGCAGCTCGAGAAGTTCATCGAGGGCTGCGCGGAATACGGCGACGTGGAGCAGGCGCCGCGCATGGAGGGCCGTCGGATGACGATGGTCCTGCGCCCCAAGTCCGCCGACTAGGCGGAGCAGTCGCGGCACGCACGACCAGCCGACCGGGGCCCGCCTCGGTCGGCCCGGCTTTCTCTGGCATACCAGGCCGGGCCCGTGTGGCCCGGACACGTAAGGGGACTGATGGCGGTGCCCAAGATGAAGACGAAGAAGTCGGCAGCCAAGCGCTTCCGGCGCACCGGCTCGGGCAAGCTGGTGCACACCAGTCAGGCGCAGAACCACCTGGCCGGCACCAAGAACGCCCGCCGCATGCGGCGCCTCAAGCGCATGAAGGAACTCGAGTCGGGCGACAAGCGCACCATGGAGACGCTGCTGCCGTACGACTAGCCCGGAGCATTCAAGACGATCCCGCGCGGGCCGCGCCCGGCGCGGGCGAAGGGAAGAGCGTTCGATGGCTCGAGTGAAGACCGGATATGCCAGGCGGCGGCGGCACAAGAAGGTGCTCAAGGCCGCCAGGGGCGCGTGGGGCGGCAGGCACCGCCTGTATACCGCCGCGCGCGACACCGTGCTGCGCGCGGGCGCCTTCGCATGGCGCGATCGGCGCGCACGCAAGCGCGACTTCCGCCGGCTGTGGAACGCGCGCATCAACGCCGCGGCGCGTGCCCACGGCACCAACTACAGCCGCCTGATCGGCGGGCTCAAGAAGGCCGGCGTGCTCATCAACCGCAAGATGCTGGCGCAGATGGCGATGCACGACCCCGAGGCCTTCGCCACCGTGGCCGAGATCGCCAAGCAGGAGATGCCCGCCTGAGCCGACGCAGGGCCGCCGCCGCGCGGCCCGGGCGAACAGGTTGATAGTCGAGAGCACGCAGAATCGGCACGTCAAGCGCCTGCGCGCGCTGGCGACCCGCAAGGGCCGCCGCACGCACGGCCAGTTTCTGGTCGAGGGCGTACGCGCGCTTGAGGAGGCGCTCGCGGGTGGGCTGGAGCTGGCCACCGTGGCCCACTGCTCGGCGCTGATCGCGAGCGAGCGGGCCGCGGAGCTGGCCCGGGAGCTGGCGGCGAGCGGCGCGCAGGTGCTGGAGATGGCTCAGGCGCCCTTCCGGGCCTTCAGCCAGGTGCAGGCGCCTGAGGGCATCGCGGCGGCGGTGACCATCCCCGCCACCGGACTCGATGACCTGCCCGCCGATGCCGATCTGCTGGTCGCGGCGGTGGATGTGCGCGACCCGGGCAACATGGGCGCGCTGCTGCGCACCGCCGACGCGGCGGGCGCGCAGGGCTTCATCGCCGCCGGAAACTGCGTGGATCTGTACGACCCGAAGGTGGTGCGCGCCACCGCCGGCTCGATCTTCCATCTGCCGGCGGTCGATGACGTGAGCATCGCCGAGTTGCCGGGCTGGGCGCGCGCGCAGGGCATGAGGTCGATCGCCGCCTGCCTCGACGACGCCCTGCCGCACACCGCGATCCGCTACCCGCGGCGCGCACTGGTGATGGTGGGCAATGAGGCCAATGGCCTGCCCGCCGAGGTCGCGGGCGAGGCGGACGTGAGGGCGTACATCGCCATGCCCGGGCGCGCCCAGAGCCTGAACGTGGCGGTCGCCGCCGGCGTGCTCATCTGGGAGATCCTGAGACAACGAGGCCGCACCAACGACAGTGACGGAGAGAAGTAGGCGCGGGGCAAGTCGGCCGACAGAGAGGGGCCGCCACGGGCTGAGAGCGCCCCGACCGGACGCCACGCCGAAGTTCGCTCCCGAGTCGCAGGCCGAACGGTCCGCGTGTGCGCGGACGCCAGTAGGCCCAGCCGGGCGCTCCACCGTTACCGGAGCACATTTCCCACCCGACGGGTGGTACAACGGAGGCCCCGTGCTTTCGTCCCTGGGACGAGAGGCGGGGCTGTTTGCGTATCCGGGGGCAGCAGTGAGGAGGCAGGATCATGGAGCATCGATTGCGTGAGATGGCCGAGGCGGCGCGCCGGGCGCTGCGCGAGGCCACCAACCTCGACGAACTCGAGCAGGCGCGCGCCCGCTACCTGGGGCGCAGCGGCATCCTGCGCGACATCCAGCAGGGCATCCGCGACCTCGCCAAGGAGCTGCGCCCGCAGTTCGGCCGGCTCATCAACGAGACGCGCGCCGAACTCGAGGCCCTTCTCGAGGCCCGACGCAAGGAGCTGGAGGCCGGACAGAGCCGTCTGCGCGCGGCTGAGAGCGCCATTGACGTGACCCTGCCCGGGCGCGCCCAGCACATCGCCGGCCGGCATCCGCTGCTGGCCACCCTCGACGACATGCTTGAGATCTTCCTCGGGCTCGGCTACACCATCGCCGAGGGGCCGGAGGTCGAGAACAACTACTACGGCTTCGAGGCGCTCAACTACCCGCCCGACCACCCGGCGATGGACGAGCAGATGACCTTCTACATCGCCGACGATGTGCTGCTGCGCAGCCAGACCTCGACGGTGCAGATCCGCGTCATGGAGACGCAGGAGCCGCCGGTGCGCGTCGTCGTGCCCGGCCGGTGCTTCCGCCGCGATACCCTCGACGCCACGCACTCACACACCTTCTACCAGCTCGAGGGCCTGTGCGTGGATGAGGGCATCACCATGGCCGACCTCAAGGGCACGCTGCTGGCCTTCGCGCGCGGCATGTTCGGCGAGGAGGCGCGCGTACGCTTCCGCCCGGACTTCTTCCCCTTCACCGAGCCCAGCGCCGAGTTCGCGGTTTCCTGCTTCGCCTGTTCGGGCGAGGGCTGTCGCGTGTGCAAGGGCACCGGCTGGATCGAGCTGGGCGGTTCGGGGATGGTCGATCCCAACGTGCTCGCCGGCGTCGGCTATGACACCGAGCGCTACACCGGCTTCGCCTTCGGCGTGGGCGTCGAGCGCTTCGCCATGAACCGCTACGGCATCCCCGACATGCGCCTGCTCTACAGCGGCGACATGCGCATGCTGCGGCAGTTCTGAGTGCGGCCCCATGCCACCGTGGGGCGGGCTTCCAGCCCGCCGACGTTCGACGCATCCGACAGCGACGGGCAGTGACTGGAGGACAACGAGATGCGCGTCCCATACAGTTGGCTGATGGAGTACCTGGACACCGAGGTCGCAGCCGGGGAGCTGGCCGAGATACTCACCATGGGCGGGCTGGAGGTCGAGGAGATCATCGACTGGACGTCCGCCGACGGTCAGGCGACCGACCAGATCCTGATCACCTCGGTGACCTCCAACCGCGGCGACCTGCTGTCGATGGTTGGCGTCGCGCGCCATGCCGCCGCTCTGCTGGGCTGCGCGCTGAAGCTCCCCGACTGCTCGATCCCCCAGACCGAGCAGCCGGTCATGGGTGAGCGCGACGTCGAGCAGGGCGACACGCGCATCACCATCGATGACCTCGAGGGCTGCCCGCGCTACAGCGCGCTGCGGATCACCGGCGTCGAGGTACGGCCGTCGCCGCCGTGGATGGCGCACCGCCTGGAGGCCGCGGGCCTGCGGCCCATCAGCAACGTGGTGGACGCCACCAACTACGCCATGTGGGAGCTGGGCCAGCCGCTGCACGCCTTCGACCACCGCCTCATCGTCCAGGGCCACATCATTGTGCGCCGCGCCGCCGACGGCGAGAAGCTCGTCACCATCGACGGGACCATGCGTGAGCTGACCTCCGCGGACCTGGTCATCGCCGATCCCAAGGGCGCGGTCGCGCTCGCCGGCGTGATGGGTGGCCGGGACACCGAGATGCGCGACCGCACCACCGACGTGCTCATCGAGTCCGCGCACTTCGCCCCGACCATGATCCGGCGCACCGCCCAGCGTCTGGGCATGAGCAGCGAGGCGTCGTACCGCTTCGAGCGCCACGTCGATCCGAACCTGACGCTGCCGGCGCTGGCGCGCTCGGCGCAGCTCATCGCCGAGATCGCCGGGGGCTCGGCGGCGGCGCCGGCCATCGACGTGCGCGCGGGGGAGTTCACGCGCGAGCCGATCACGCTGCGCCCCGCGCGCACCAACCACGTGCTCGGCACCGAGCTGTCCACCGACGAGCAGATCGAGCTGCTCCAGCGCCTCGGCTTCGCGGTGAAGCCCGAGAAGGCCGAGGCGCCGGGGGGCATGGAGACTGAGTGGCTGCGTGCGTACCCCGACCGCGAGCAGGCGCTCGAGCGCCTGACCATCTCGGTGCCCACGCGCCGCCCCGACCTGGAGCGCGAGATCGACCTGATCGAGGAGATCGCCATCGTCCACGGCTACAGCAACCTGCCGACCACGCTGCCGGAGAACACCTCGGGCGCGGGCGTGCGCACCCGCCGGCAGAAGCTCGACCAGCGCGTCAGCGAGGTGATGCGCGGCGCGGGGCTGTGCGAGAACGTGAGCTTCTCGATGATGGGCCGCCGCGACCTCGACTTCCTGTGCTATCCCGAGGACGCCTGCGAGCGCGAGGCGCTGGTGCTGCGCGACCCGGCGGCCGAGAACCAGGAGCTGATGCGCACCACACTGCTCGCGGGTCTGCTCGACGCCGCGCAGCGCAACGTGCGTCAGCGCGTCGAGGATGTCGCGCTGTTCGAGATCGGGCGGCTGTTCTTCGGCGACGGCAGCGCGCTCCCCGACGAGCGGCACTCGCTGGCCGCGCTGGTCATGGGCAGCGCGCGCACCTCGACCTGGAACCTGCCCGACGAGTACGAGAAGATGGATTTCTACTGGCTCAAGGGCGTCCTCGAGCAGCTCATGCGCCGGCTGCACATCGCCGGGGTGAGCTTCGAGCGCGGGGAGCACCCGTCGCTGCACCCGGGCCGCACAGCGCAGGTGCTGATCGACGGCGAGCCGGTGGGCGTCGTCGGCGAGATCTCCCCGCAGGTGCAGGAGGCCTACGACCTGCCTGAGCCCGCGTGTGTGCTGGAGATCGACCTTGATGCCGTGCTGGCGCGCGCTCGCCTGCTGGCGACCTACGCGCCGCTGCCGCGCCTGCCGGCGGCCATCCGCGACCTGGCGCTCGTACTCGATGACGACGACCGCCACTCGGCGACCCGGGTGGTCGAGGCGACGCGGGCCGCCGGCGGCGAGCTGCTCGAGCACGTTGAGGTCTTCGACGTCTACGCGGACCGCGAGCGGGTGGGCGAGGGACGCAAGTCCGTCGCGCTGCGCCTGAGCTTCCGCCACCCGGAGCGCACGCTCACCGACGAAGAAGTCGATGAGGCCATGGGCCGGATCACGCAGAACCTGGGCAGCAAGCTGAGGGCCGAAGTGCGGACGTGGTAGGGCCGGGAACCGGGGGACGGCAACGGCGGCAGAGCGAGAACCGGGAACCGGGAGACGGCAACGGCGCCCGGGCAGGACTGCCCGGGCCACGCAACGGCAACGGCGACGGCAGGCGCCAGCAACGACCTTCCTCTCCGCCCGGGTCGGGGATCGCTGCCCGACGCCGTCTGTGGTTGCCGTTCGCTGGTGGCCGGTAGCTGACCGCTAATAGTAGTACTGCCCGTAGCTGCCCAGGCGCGCGCCGCGCTCTCCCACCGTCCAGTCCTGGTCCTCGAACGGGAAGGCCTTGATCCCCAGGTTCAGGCGGATCTCGTCCGACGCCATGTCGTAGGTCAACGCCGCCAGCCAGCAGTGCAGGTCACGCGTGATGCGCAGGTTGAGCTGGTCCAGCTCGCCACGGTAGCCGCTGTAGGTCGCGATGCCCTCCAGGCGCCAGCGCGGGTCGAGGCGCCAGTCGAACTCCAGGTCGGCGTCGGTGAGCTGGTCGCCGTCGATGTCGTAGCGCGATGACAGCGCGAGGTAGACGTCCCAGGGAGTCGCGTGCACCCAGCGCACCTGCACCGGCCGCCACAGGTCCTGCTCGAGGGCGTAGCCGGCGACCATCTCGATGCGGTCGGTGCTCGACGCAGCCAGCCAGCCGCGCAGGCGGATCTCGCGCCACTGGTCGTCCACGAAGTCGTAACCGCTGCCGATGTCCAGGTAGGAGCGGTCGCGCGTCTGCTGCACGAAGGACAACGTCACGTCGTTGTACTTGCCGCCGTAGTCGCGACGCAGCGGCGAGTAGCCCTCGACCGTCGAGTAGCGGTGCGCCAGGCGCGTGTTCCACCCTCCGCCATGCTCGCCGGTCAGGTCGAGCGAAGTGCCCACGCGGTAGCGCGCCGAGCCCTCATCGTAGAATGCCTGGTCGAACGTCCCGGTGGTGGTCATCACGAAGTCCCCGCCCACGGGCGTGCGCCCGCCGCCCAGGTAGGTCTCGATGGCCGCCATCGAGATCTCTTCCTCGTCCGGATACTGCACGAAGTGCCCGGCCTTGAGCGTGGCGCGCATGGGGACCACGTCGAAGACGCTCCAGTCGCCCAACCGTCGGCTGTCGGTATTGAAGACGATCTCGGGCAGGCGGTCGAGGCCGTAGTTGCGCCCCTGATCGCCCTCCAGCTCCCACTGCTGCTCGGCTGCCATGGCCCAGTCATACCAGCTCGTGCGCTGCTGGAACTGCAGGTCCGTCTCCAGCCATGCGCTCGTTGGCCGATCGCCGTACTGCGTGCGCCGTACCACCGCGCGCACGTCGGCGCTGGCGTCGCTGCCGAGCTGCTGGCGGTGGGTGAAGCTGGTGCTGGTGCGCACGCTTGAGGATACTGTGCTGTCGGTCTGCGAGTGGTCGATGCCCAGCGTGGCGGTGGCGTTCTCGCCGCGGAAGCGCAGCGCCAGGTTGCCCGTCAGCGACTCGGTGGCGCCGTAGAAGCCGGTGTTCTGCTGGAGGTTGAGGCTCAGGTTGGAGCTCAACTCGTCGGAGATCTCCCAGGTCTCGCGCGCGCGCCCGCTCAGCGCGCCCTCGTCGGGCTCCCAGAACAGCGACAGCTCCCCGCTGTGCGGCCCGGTGCGGAAGTAGTGGTCCGCGCCCAGCCCGATGCCGCGCTTCTCGGTCAGGTGCAGGCGCACGTAGCTGTTGTAGGTGCTGCCGGTGAGGTAGAGGTATGCCAGCTTGGCGTAGAAGCCCTCGACGGTGTTCTGGCCCAGTTCCGGGAAGAAGCGGTTGTTCTGGCTCCGCTGCGACAGCACCAGGTCCCACGGGTAACGGAAGAGCGTGAAGCCCAGCACCTCCAGCCGCGGGCGTTCGAGCACGACACGGTCCTCGCCGATCAGCCGAATGTGGTCAGAGTGCAGGCCGTAGTGGGGATGCTCCAGGTTGCAGCTCGTGACGGTCGCGTCCTCGGCGTAGATCACCTCATCGCCCTCGGTGCCGGCGACGCTGCGCGCGCGCACGTAGATGGGCTCGACTACGCCGCTCTCGAAGAAGGCGGGCTCGAGCACGGTGCGCCCGCCCAGCACCTCCCACTCCTCGGTGTCGAAGTTGACGCGGATCAGTTCCGCGGTGGTCTCGACCTCCTCGCGGGTGATGGTGACGTTGCCGCGGAACTGGCCCCAGACGCCATCCTCGTCGATCTCGGCCTCGTCGGCGGTGATGACGATCTCGCGGTAGCGGACGGTGACGTTGCCCCGCGCGACGGTCGCCCCGGCCCGGTAGTAGACCTCGTCGGCGTCGATGAGGATATTCTCCTCGGAGGGCTCAGGGCGCCAGTCGGCAGGCTCGGTGGGGGCCTCCTCCCCCTCCGGCGCCTCCGCGCCGGGCCCGCCTCCCTCTCCCGACTCTGCCGGCGGTTCCCCATCGGTGCCTGCGGGTGCGGGCGTGGCGCCACCGGCCCGCGGCTGCTCTTCCGAGGACGTGTCGTCGGCCGGCGTGGCTTCAGGAGGGGTCGCCCGCTGGGTGGTGGGGGCGTCGGCCTCGGTCTCGTCGATGACGACCTGGTCAACGGCCCCACGCGCGGGCGCGGCACCGGCGGCCGTCGGCGCGAGCAGCAACGCCGCAAGGGTGAGCCGCCAGGTTGTGCGCAGGACGGTCCTCATGGCTCGCTCCGGGGCGCGGGCTCAGCGAAGCCGGTAGACGCCGAGGGCGGCGGCTGCGATGAGGACTGCGTTCTGCACCCAGGCGGCCACCGGCACGGGCAGCGCGCCGCCCTCGCCGAGCGCCCTGGTCCAGATCATGACCAGGAAGTAGCCGAAGGTGATGATCAACGCCGCCGCGATGCCCACCAGGCTCTGCCCGC
Source organism: Candidatus Zipacnadia bacterium (assembly GCA_029820295.1). Lineage (GTDB taxonomy): Bacteria > Armatimonadota > Zipacnadia > Zipacnadales > UBA5352 > JALGVA01. The sequence continues at coordinate 14,143 of JALGVA010000005.1, read as the reverse complement.
GGGCGAAACGCAGCGTGACCGGCCCGGCCAGCGCCGCGAACACCAGGCACGACACCGCCATGGCCAGCCGCGTATGCGCTTCGAGGGCGTACGAGCGTCCGCTGCCCGCGCTCCTCTCCTCCGCCCGCTCATACTCGGCCGTCAGTTCGCGCAGTGACATCTCGGCCATCCCGGTGGAGCCCGCCAGGCCGCCGGCCGCCGAGCCGACCTGGCGGAGATCGACCTCGACGCCGGCGCTGCGCAGCGTGGTCAGGCCGGCGCCGTCGAAGTAGTAGAAGCGCGCGCCCACCGGGTAGAGCAGGTCGCCGCGGAAGACCGCGCCCGGCGCCGTGAACGCCAGCGGGTAGCCGCCCGCCTGCGACTGGAAGACCATCACGTCGCGCAACTCCCCTGGGACCGGGCTGCGCTCGCCCACGTAGATGGTGATGCCCTGGCCGGTGTCGGTGAAGCGCCCCGGCTCGAAGGCCAGCGACTGGCGCCGCAGCACCATGTCGCGCACCAGCAGTTCGGCCTGGCGTCGTGACCAGGGCACCGCGCCCTCGCTCACCGTGAAGGTGGCGATGGTCGCCAGCAGTCCCAGCAGCCACATGGGCGCGAGCAGCCGCGCCGGCGAGATGCCCCCCGCACGCATGCCCACGATTTCGTGGTCCGACGCGAGCCGGTTGGCGGCCAGCGAGCAGCCCATCAGCACGGACACCGGCAGCGCCATGACCGCCGCCCCCGGCACCTGCAGCGCCACGAAGCGCAACACCGACGGCAGTGGCACCCCGTGCTCGACGATGACCTCGACCACGGTGAAGAGCATGTGGCCGGAGATCAGCACCACGAAGGCCAGCAGCGCGACCACGAAGGGCCTGAAGGCCTCGCCCAGGATGTAGCGGTCGACGATGCGCATGGCAGCACTCCGCGCCGGCACGCCGCGGCAGTGTGTTTGAGCCTTCGCGCGGGTGAAAGGTTCCCGTCGCGGATAGAGAGGCCAGGGCCCGCGGCCCCGGCCGGTCAGGTTTTCGGCGCGTGCCGCCCCGAGTCCTCTGCCCGGCGCGCGGGGCAGGGCAGCGGACGCTCGCGGCGAACACTCGCCCGATCGGAATCCCGGACCGACACGGAGCTGCGCCGATGACCTCCAGGGAACGCGTCATGACCGCCCTCGACTTCCGCGAGCCCGACCGCGTCCCCATCGCGCCCATGGGCTTCTGGGGCGAGTTCACGCAGGCCTGGGCGGCGCAGACCGGCAATGACCCGGCCACCATCGACGACCACTACCTCGTGGACATCCGCATCGTGGTGGGTGACGAGACCGCCTGGCCAAGCCTTGCCGGCGAGCTGGGCACGGAGGGCGAGTACACCATCCAGCGCGATGGCTGGGGGCAGATCAAGCGCGTGCGCTCCGCAGGCTACTTCTACGACCAGGTGGATGTGGGCTACGACGAGGCCGGCGCGCTGCGCTACGGCGAGTTCGAACCGCCTGACCTGGACAGTCGCTACGCCCGCATCGACGCGCACATTGACGCGCTCAAGGAGCGCTACGCAGTCTTCGCCAAGACCGGCGGGCCCTTCATCCGCACCGGCTTCATGCGCGGTGAGCAGCAGTGGCTGATGGACCTCGCGGCCGACCCGCAGATGGCGAGCGAGATGGTCATGCGCACCGCCCGCCACCTCACCGCCATCGGCCTCGAAGAGCTGCGCCGCTGGGACCTCTACGACACCGGCGTGTGGATCTACGACGACATGGCCGCGACCAAGGGCCCCATGTTCTCGCCCGCGACCGCCGAGCGCATCCTCGCGCCCGCGTGGCAACTGATGGTCGAGAGCTTCAAGTCCGCGGGCGCCGCCAAGGTGATCCTGCACAGCGACGGCAACATCGGCCCGCTGCTGGACCTGTTCATCGACCTCGGCTTCGACGGCATCAACCCGGTCGAGTATCACACCGGCCTGCACCCGACCAGGCTGCGCGAGCGCTACGGTAACAGGCTGGCGTTGCTGGGCGGGATGGACAACGCGTTGATCCTGCCGCGCGGCAACCCCAACGAGGTGCGCGCGCACGTGCTCGAGGTGCTGTCGGCCGGCGTGGGTGGCGGCCTGGCGCTGGCGACGCACTCGATCGCGCCGGACATCTCCGTGGACACAATGGAGCTGGTGCGCGAGGTGTACCTGGAGTACGGGCGGTACCCGCTGCGGCTGCCGTGAGGACACGGCGGGGCATGGGGGATGGGGCATCGAGCATGGGCACGGCAACGGCGGCGCGCACAAACGCGCGCCTTCCGGCCGACCGGGAGCCGTCCGATGGCCTCCGCGGGTCCCGCCTACCGGTCACACAGCAGCTCGCCGCCGACACTCACGTTCTCGCGCTTGGTGTCGTGCATGATGATGAAGCTGGTGCGCGGCAAGCCGTAGGCTTTCTCCATCGCGTCCGTGATCTCGCAGGCCAGCGCCCGCTTCTTCTCGACCTCGATGGGCGGCGCGTCGATGATGGTGATGATCGGCATGTCCATCTTCCTGTGCGGCGTGGTCAGTGGTCCTCAGGTGCGCCTGCCGGGATGGTGAAGCAGAAGGTGCTGCCCTCGCCGACCGTGCTGTCCACCGAGACCTCGCCTCCATGCGCCTCGACCGCCAGCTTCACGAAGGCGAGGCCCAGCCCGGTCCCCTGGCGCTTCTGTGCAGGCCCGCGCTGCACCTGGCCGAACTTCATGAAGAGCCGCCCGAGCTGATCCTCCGGGATGCCCTCGCCGGTGTCGCGCACGCACATGCGCACGGCATTGCCGTCGCGCCGCGCGTCCACCGTGATCTCCCCGCCGTCGGGCGTGAACTTGATCGCGTTGCTGAGCAGATTGAGCAGCACGCGTTTGAGCAAGTCGCGGTCGGCGTCGAGCATCGTGCCATCGGGGACGCGCGTCTCCAGGCGCAGGCCCTTCTCCCCGATCAGGTGGTCGACCCGCTCGACCGCTTCGGCGACCACCTCCGTCGCGAGGACCGGCTTGCGGTCGAGTGTGAGCTGCCCGGCCTCCATCTTGGAGATGTCGAGCAGGTTGTTGATCATGTCGGCGAGGTCCTCGCCGGCGTTGATGGCCTCGGGCAGGAACTCGCGCGTGATCTCCGGGTCGTAGTCGGTCGCCTCGATGGTCTGCAACCCCGACAGCACGTTGGTCAGCGGCGTGCGCATGTCGTGCACGATCATGTTCGTCAGGTCGTCGCGCATCTGCTGGAGGCGGCGCAGCTCCTCGTTGGCCTGCTCGAGCTGCTCGGCGTGCTCCTCGATGCGCTGGTAGAGCGCGACGCTGTCGGCCAGGGAGCGCACGCGCGCGAGCAGCTCGTGGTCGCGCACCGGCTTGCCGAGCACGTCGGCGGCGCCGGCCATCAGCGCCTGCTCCTCGTCGGCGGCGTCGTAGGCGGCGGTGACGATCAGCACCGGGGACGGGCCGTGCGTTGCGCCTTCGATGGCGCGGGCGAGATCGTAGCCGTTCACTCCGCGCAGGATCGCGTCCACGATGGTCACCTGTGGGGCGATGCGCCGGTGCGTCGCGATGGCCTCCACGGGCTCGGCGCAGGTCACCTCGTAGCCGGCCCGGCGCAGCACCGAGACGATCGCCTGGTCCACCTCCAGGTCGTCACTCACGACCAGCACGCGCTCGCCCGCGCCGGCGCGTGCCTGCTCGACCGCGGAGATCTGCGCCTCGGGCGGCGCGGGCGGCTCGCCCCGGTCGGCCGCGCCGAAGCCGCGCCACAGCACCGTCGGGAACTCGCGCCGCCTGACGCCCTCATGGGCCGGGTAGCCCAGCGGGATCAGGCCGACGAGTTGATGGCCGTCGAGGTCGCACAGGTGGGCGATCTCATCGGCGAGGTAGATCGCGCCGGTGAGGTAGCACGCCCCCAGCCCGCGCGCCCACGCGGCGACCATCAGGTTCTGCACCGCGCAGGCGGCCGAGGCGATGGACAGCTCCGCGCCCTCGCGCCCCACCGCGGTGAACACCCCCACCAGCACAGGCGCATCGCGGATGATGCCCACCAGCGAGCGCGCGTAGGTCAGCGTCTGCCGCGCCGGGCCCTCGGCCATCACCGGGATGACCTCCGCGAGGCGCTCGTCGAGATAGGCCACCACCGCGGCCTTGGGCTCGCCCGCCATGACCTTGATCACGCGCACGTCGTGTGCGGTGCCGAAGGGCGCCCAGCGCGCGCACTCGACGACCTCCTCCAGCACGTCGAGGGGGATCGGCTCGCTCCGGAACTTGCGGATGCTGCGCCTGCTGCGGATGGCCTCGAGCGCGTCGATGGTCATCACTCCTCGTGCGAGCGCCACGCAGCCAGGTCGCAGCCGGCGCGCCGGGCCTCGTCGAGTGCGGTGGGATGCCCGCGGATGGCGCCCTCGTCGTCCATGCCACCGAAGGTCAGCTCGCGGCGCTCAGCGATCTCCAGCGTCCAGTACCACGCGTTCAGCGTCAGCCGCGCGCCGTCGAAGGAGTCCGGAGAACCGGCTCCGCCGGCGCCCAGGTAGAGCGCGGCGCGCGCCAGCCGGCTGGCCGCGACCGGCTGCTGCTCGATGGCGCGCAGCACCCACAGCGGCTGGCAACGGTCGATCATCGCCTTGGCCTGCGCGGTGACCGACATGAAGAAGACCGGCGAGGCGAGGATGATGCGGTCGGCGGCGCGCAGGGGTTCGTAGAGCTGCTGCATGTCATCATCGATGACGCACTGCCCGGGCGTGCGCACGCAGCCGCCGCAGTGCAGGCACGGGCTGATGCGCAGCTCGCGCAGGTGGAAGCGCTCGATGCACGCGCCGGTCTGCGCCGCGCCCTCGAGCGCCGCGTCGAGCAGCGTCTCGGTGTTGCCGCCGCGCCGCGGGCTGCACGCGAGGGCCAGCAAGCGCGGGGCGTCATCGCACTCCCGACCGGACATCGCCATCACCACCCAACTGCTTCGACGGGCGCGGCGATGTTCCCTCGGGCTGCGCGCTCACAGCCGATACAGCCGCTTGGCGTTCAGGCCCAGCATCTTGCGCTTGTCCTCGTCGGGGACCTGAGCGCACAGCATCCGGCCCAGGGCCGGGCGCGGGTCGATGAACGGGCTGTCGGTGCCCCACAGGATGCGTTCGGCGCCCACGCGCTCGACCATGCGCTCGAGCCCGCCGTAGACCAGCAGCGAGCCGGTCAGGTCGAGGTGCACGCGCTCGAACTTTTCCGCCAGCTCGCACGAGGCGTCGATGACCGCCCAGCCGCTGGCGGAGTGCGCGTTGACGAACTCGATCTTCGGGTAGCGCCCGCTGAGCGTCTCGATGACCTTCATGGGCCCGCCCGACCCGCTCCACGAGTGTGACAGGATGGGCAGCGCGTGGGCGTCGGCATACTCGTACACCGCCGTGTACCCCTCGTGCATCGTGTCGGTCTTGTGCAGCGAGGCGTGCAGCTTGAAGGCCACGATGCCTGTGGTGTCATGCCAGTGCGCGATCTCGGCGTCGATGGCCGCGCGCGGCGCGTGCGGGTTGACCACCACGAAGGGCACGATGCGCCCCGGGAACTCCGCCGCCGCCTGCGCGACGTGGCGGTTGCCCTCCAGCCAGTCGCAGGTGAGGGCGATGTGCGGGCTGACGATCGACACGTCGATACCCAGCCGGTCCATCATGCGCACCATCGCCGCCGCGGAGCCGTCGTCGCCGACCATGAAATTGAAGTACGGGCCCATGTGCGCGTGGGCATCGACGATGTGGGCGTCATCGACGGGCGTGCCGGTGACGGCGTAGTCCTGCAGGCTCATCGGCATTCAGCTCACCTCCCCGAGCAGACGGCGCATGGTGCCGCCGGCGATCTTCTGCTTGTCCTCGTCGGGTATGTCGGCGTAGGTGACCAGCGCCATCGGCCCGCCGGCCTCCAGCTCCGGCAGCGCCGTGCTGAAGATCAGCCGCTCGGCGCCGAAGCGCGCGCACACCATCTCGATGCCCTCGAAGACGCCGTAGCTGTTCGATTCGAGGTAGAGGTCCGGGTAGCGCTCGAGCAGCGGGTAGGCGAAGCGGTCGCAGCGGTAGTAGAAGCCCAGCACGATCAGCGGCATGCCCGCATGGCGTTCCAGCACGCCCGCGATCCCCTCCCAGTCGATCTCGCCGACATCGACCAGGACGGGCACACCCTGCTCGGCGAGGGCGTCGAAGAGCGCCCCGGCGCACCACTCGCTCACCCGCCAGTTGTGCATGTTCGGGAAGATGCGCACTGCGCCGCCCATGCCCCGCACCATCGCTGCGAACTCGCGTGGCGGCTCGATCTCGCGCGTGCCCGGTGGCAGCGCCACGAAGCACGGACGCAGGCGCTCGTGGCCCGCGATCTCCTCCAGCAGCTTCGCGTTGCCCTGCGGAGGCGCCCACTCCCACGCCCACGTGTGATGCACCAGGCCGGCCTCGATGCCGACGCGGTCCCAGGCCGCCAGCAGGCCGTCGATGTCGGTGAACTGCTCGAGCTGCGGGTTCGACCACGGCCCGATGCGCGCGTTGCAGTCAAACCAGCGCAGGCCGTCGGGGCTCTCCACGCTCATGGTAGCCATCCCTCGGGACACGGCCGTGACGTGCGTCCGCGTCGGTTTCGGCGCGTGCCCGCGACGCACCTGCAGGTCGATGGCGCGTCGCGACGAAGCTGGTGGCGTCCGCGACGACCCACGACAGGGGTGTGCTGAGTGACCAAGGACGCGCGCGAGCGCCTGCAGGAGACGACCATCGAGAGCGAGACCGTGTTCGCGGGGCGGCTGGTGAGTCTGCGCGTAGATCGGGTGGCGCTGCCCGGCGGCGGCACCGCGACGCGCGAGATCGTCGAGCACCCCGGCGCGGTGGCGGCGGTGGCGCTCGAGGGGGAGGACGTGCTGCTGGTGCGCCAGTGGCGCCATCCCGCGGGCGAGGCGCTCCTCGAGGTCCCGGCCGGTACCCTGGAGCCGGGCGAGGAGCCTGAGGAGACCATGCGCCGGGAGCTGGCCGAGGAGATCGGCCGCCGCGCCGGGCGCATCGAGCACCTCAGCGACTTCTACGTCGCCCCCGGCTACTCCAGTGAGCTGATCCGCCTCTACCTGGCGACCGAGCTGGCGCCCGCCGGCGCGGAGGCCGACGCCGACGAGCACATCGAGGTCGTGCGCCTGCCGCTGGCGGAGGCGGTGGCGCGCTGCCGCTCGGGCGAGCTGCGCGACGGCAAGACGGTCGCGGCGCTGCTGCTGGCGGCCGCGCGCGTGGGCTGAGCGGCTCCCCGGCGCCGAAACATCTCTCTCGCGCACCTGTCAGTTCTCCTGCGGGTTGGGCGACGCAGCATGGGTAGGAGAGGGCGACTCCGGTGCGGCGAGTAACAGGCACGGCATGTGCGGGAATGATGGCGGCGCTGCTGATGCTGCTGCCGGCGGCGCGGGCGTGGTGCCAGGTGGCGGTGCCTGAGCGCTCGGTGGTGGGCATTGCGCGGGCCGAAGAGATCCTGGTGCCGGAGGGCATCCGGGCGCCGGCGATCCTTTATCCGCAGGGCCGCGTGCACTACGGCGTCGTGACCGAACTGCTCGACCAGGCGGTGGCGGCGGCCGTGGGTGTGGACGACCCCGTGGAAGCGTGGCGCGCCGTGGTGTCCCCCGGCGATCGCGTGGGCGTCCAGATTGACGTTGAGGGCATCGAGGCCCATGACCCCGCGCTGGACGTGCTGGTGCGTCGCATCGTGGCCACGGGCGTGCCGCTGCGCAACATCACCATCTACGCGGGCCAGGAGTCCGCGCTGTTCCGCGCCGGCTTCGACTTAAGCGGCCGGGTGCCCGGCGCCAACGTCATGGCCAGCGATGACTTCGGCTACCGCGGCGGGATCAGCCGCGTGGTGCTCGATCAGTGTACAACTATCATCAGCCTGTCGCGACTGCGCGTCGATGCGCACTTCGGCATGCACGGGGCGCTGGCCAACTGCCTCGAGTCGGTGCCCTACACCGAGCGCAAGCGCATCGAGCGCGAGCCCGAGCGGCTCGCCGAGGTCGCGGCCAACTCGACCTTGCGCCGCATGATCGTGTTGCACGTGCTGGACGCCATGTGGCCGATCACCAGCTACCCGGTCGGGGAGCGCCCGGAGATGTGGCAGTACGGGGGACTGCTCGTCTCCGCCGATCCGGTGGCGCTGGACGTGGTGGGACGAGAGGTGCTGCTGGAGGCGCTGCGCCAGGCCGATCCGGGGTGCGTGGCGCTGGACCCGCCGGTGACGTGGCTGGAGCCCGCGACCGCGGAGTTCCGGCTGGGCAACAGCGACCCGGCGGCGATCGACCTCGTGGAGCGCTGGCCACTGGACCCGGAGCGGGCAGACGCGCCTTGACACGCTGCGAGGCATCTGGTAATGTACCCTACACGTCGCGCGGTGGAGCAGTCTGGTAGCTCGCAAGGCTCATAACCTTGAGGTCGGAGGTTCGAATCCTCCCCGCGCTACCAACGTCTTCCGAGAGGCCCGGTCCGCTGGATTGGGCCTCTCAGCATGTACTTCAGCGTGACGCATGTCCTGCGGGTGCGCGTGCCGTCCGAAGGGGTCGTCCTGAGGACCCAGCGTCGTCTGCTGGGGCCGAAGTCCGCCCATGGCGTCCGTCGTGCCGGCCGGCCAGCCCCCACGCTTCGTCGAGATGCGTGGCCCGACTTCGTTGCGCCCCTGCGGGCCGCCCCCCCAGGCGGCCCCCCCACGGCTCACGACCCCGCGTCGTCTGTGCGTAATGCTCTGTCCGGCTACCCCTCAGTGGGCAGGAATTGCGCCTCAAAGCCACCCGCGAACACAGCCACGACCAGCGCCCCGATCGGCTGTCCGCCCGAGTTCCAGTTGCACGAGCGCACCCCGTAGAGCTGCACCCCACCGAACTCGAAGTCGGCCTGCGTGTGCCGGTGGCCGAAGAAGAGGGCGGTCGGCCGCGTCTGCTCCACCAGCGCCTGCAGCCACAGCGCATCGTTGCGAGCCAGGAACATGGTACCTGCGACAGCATCGGGTCCGGGTGGGACATGCCCGTAGACGAAGACGTGGCGGAAATCCGCGCGCCGCGCCAACAGCTCCTCCAGCCACGCGAGCTGCTCGAGCTGAGGCGTAATGAACTGCGACTGGAAGTGCCCGACGTGGTCGCCGGGGATCGCGGTGCACAGGGCGATGAACAGGTCGTCGCCGCGGGCGAAGCTGTAGAAGTCGCGCTCGCCGAAGTCGTCGGGGAACATGGCCCGCAGTTGCGCCCGGTGTGCCACGCTCTCGTGGTTGCCGGCCACCACGTGCAGCGGCAGCTCGATCTCGGGCAGCAGCGGCTCAAGCTTCTCCGGATGGATGTCGCCCGGGATCAGCGCGAACTGCGGGTGCGTCGTCAGACCATCGAGACGCGCCAGCAGCGCGCGGAACTTGTCCACGCCCGTGGGCTCGCCCTCGCGGTCCTCGCGCAGATGCGGATCGGCGATGACTGCGAAGACGTACTCGGGCGTGCGCGACCACGCGTCCGCGCCCGCCGACCCCGCAAACGCCAGCCCGGCGGCGCCCGCTCCGGCGATGCGCAGGAAGTCCCGTCTGCTCAACCGCGCTTCCATGGCGAGGCCTCCTCCTCCAGGGAACTGTCCACGCACGCTTCGCTGCCGCGCGCGCAAACCCTCCGCGTCTCCGAGGTGGGCCCCTGTGCAACAGCGAAGGACTCGCGGGCGGATCACGACAGCGAGGAGCGATGGCTGATGAGCGATACCATCGGGTTCGGCGTGATCGGGCTGGGCGTGGGGCGCAGCCGGGCGAAGATGGTCGCGGAGTGCCCGGACGCGGAGCTGGTCGCGCTGTGCGATATCGACGAGGAGCGCCTGCAGGCGGGGGTCGAGAAGCACGGCTGCGGGGCGTACACCGACTACCTGGCGATGGCCGAGCGCGATGACATCGACTGCGTGCTGGTGATGACCCCCAGTGGCATGCACGCGGCCATGGCGATCGAGTGCATGAAGCGCGGCAAGCACGTGGCCACCACCAAGCCGATGGACGTGCGCCTCGACATCATCGATGAGGCCATGGCGGTCGCAGAGGAGACCGGACTGATCTACGCGGTGGACTTCGGGCGGCGCTATGAGGACGAGCCCCGGCGCATCCACCGGGCCATGCAGGCGGGCTGCTTCGGCAGGCCGCTGCTGGCGACCATCGAGATGAAGTGGCTGCGCACCGAGGAGTACTACGCGGGCTGGCGCGGCACCTGGGAGCTTGACGGCGGCGGGTCGCTGGCGAATCAAGGCATCCATCAGGTCGATCTGATGCAGTGGGTGATGGGGCCCGCGCGGCGCGTCTTTGGCCACTACGCCGTGATGGCGCACGAGAACTGCGCCACCGAGGACCTGGCGCTGGCGATGGTGGAGTTCGAGAGCGGCGCGCGCGGGTCGATCGTCACGACCACCACCTGGACCGGCCCTGAGCAGATCACGCGCGTGGGCTTCCACGGCACCACCGGAGCCGCGCAGCTCGACAGCGAGGCGCTCACCGCCTTCGAGGTGGAGGGCGAGCCGGAGGAGCCGCTGGAACCGTGGCCGGCGAACATCGTCGAGGACATGGTCGGCTGCATCCGGGGCGAGCGCGAGCCCGCGTGCCCGGCCGCCGAGGGCCGCAAGTCCGTCGAGATCCTGCGCGCGGCCTACGTCTCGGCTGAGAGGGGCGGCTGGGTAGACCTACCCGTCGAGGAGCCGTAGCGCCGGATGGCCGGAACCATCACCGGCGGCGACGGTGGCCTCGCAGGGATGCTCCCGGCGTCCTATCCTGTGGGCCGCAGCCGCGCGGTGAAGCTCTCGCCGTCGTGGCAGGTGACCGCGAGCGCCGTGGTCCCGTCCGCCTGTCCGGCAACGCGCATCTCCTCGGGCGCGTCGCCGAGCCGCCACGCCCCGCGCAGTTCCACCAGCAGCTCCCGGGGGACGCTCAGGTTGTCTTGCAGGTTCAGGTCCGGGTCGCAGACGGTCAGCCACAGGCCGTCGCCGTCGGGCTCGATCATCAGCAGGCACGGGCGATCGACCGCGGCCACCGGCAGCTCCGGCTCGATGGGCCCGGCCTCGATGAGCACACAGGCGCTGATGCCGGTCGCGCGGTCGCGCACGATATGTGCGGCCTCATCGCGGCGCAGCACCTCCCATGGGCGCGGGCCGTCATCGAGTGCCGCCGCCAGCGCGGCCATGCGCTCGGGCGTGGCGCGCGGGATGAGCGCGTACTCGTAGTTCGCGGCCGCGGGCAGCACGCCGTGGTCGAGCCAGCAGGTGGCGAACTCGCCCTCGGTGTCCCGCGTGTCATCCTTGTCGCGCGAGAGCTGGCGCCGGCGCGCGACGTGCAGCGACTGCCCCGCCGGCGCCACGAAGCCGGTGCCGACGGTGTCGATCAGCCAGCTCGCGCGGTCGGACGGAAGCTTCCGCTCGACGTCCAGGCCGGCCAGCGCTTCGCCGTTGGCGATGATGGGCGTCGCGGAATCGGGCAGGTGGCGCTGGAAGAGGTTGGTCTGCACCGGACGGTCGGGGACCTCAGCCGTGATGCCCGAGCCCAGGCAGATGATACGGTCGTCGAAGGCGAAGCAGGTCTTGGTCGCGCGCAGGCCGGGCGCGAGCCACTCCGGGCCCTCGGTGCGGTGCAGCATGAGGCCATGGGTGCCGCGATGCGAGAGGCCGCCCGCGAAGGCGTGACTGGTGCGCGGGTGCTGGGTGCCGTTCCTGGGGTTGCGCACCTCGTCGATGGGCAGGTAGACCACGGTGGTGCCGTCGAAACGGCTCCAGTCCCAGCCCTCGGCCACGTAGCCGCTGCCCGCGAGGGAGATCGGGTCGCCGCCGGCCAGCACGCACAGGTCGCCCGCGCCGATGTAGCCTCCGAAGGCGTTCACGTTGGCATAGATCTCGGTCGCCCAGAAGTACTTCCCGGTTGCGTGCGCGGTCACGAGCCAGTCATCGCGCCTGTGGGCCATGGTGCCCGCGTAGGGCATGACCAGGTTGCCCTGCGGCGGCGCGGCCACGGTCACCTCATGTCCGGGGAAGGGGTCCTCCTCCGGCGGCGCGCCGAGCAGCCGCAGATATGTCGCCGCCAGCTCCGGGTCGAAGTCCTCCTCGCCGGCGCCCGGGCCCGAGAGCGCCATGTCCCGGTACATGTGCGGGCGCACCACCCCCCCGCGGAACGGGTGCCGGCCATGCCAGGGGAAGGGCACATCCAGCAGGTTCGCGCAGAAGCTCAGGCGGCGCAGGTAGAGCCTGACCCGGTCGATGGCCGCGGGGGCGATCTCGAAGGGCGTGTCATCGAGCTGTGCGATGATGCTCACCAGCACGGAGACGTTGTAGCTGGCGTAGGCGAAGTAGTGGGCGCCGTGATGGTAGGCGGAGCCGTCGGGCTTGAAGCCGTCCACGTCGCGCTTGACGATGTTGCGCGAGAGCAGGTCGGCGAAGCAGGCGGTCCAGTGCCAGGCCTCGAGCGGGTCGGGGCGCATCAGGCAGCCCCTCAAGCGGCGCGGCTCGACGATGCCGAACAGGTCGAGGGTGACGCGGATCTCGGCGTCGGCGTCGAGGACGCGGCTCACGCCCCAGTTGTAGTCGAAGAACGAAGCCTCGCGCTCACCTCGCCCAGCCGCGCGCATGGGCTCGCGCATCCAGTACATGGCGTCCGCCAGCGGCCGGCCCGCGTAGCCGCCCCACGAGTTGCCCGATCCGGCGGCGAAGCCCTGGTCGTGCAGGTGATCGGCCGCGGCCAGGTACCACTCAGCGATCTGCTGCTTCTGCGCGCCGTCGCCGGTCCAGTGGTAGAGCGCCGCGATCTCGCGCAGGAACTGCGCGAGCGCCGCCGGCGTCTGTGGCGGGTCGGGCACGCCCGCGGACTCGTACATGTCCGGATGCCGCGCCAGGGGCAGGCCGGTGATGGCGCCGTCGCGGCGCTCGATCCCGAAGGCCGCGAACTGCTCGCCCAGCTCCGCCATGCGTTCGGGCGTCAGCACGCCCTGCGGCTCGGTATTCGGGTAGAGGCTGGCGGCGAGGGCCTCGACGGCCGCACGCTGGTCGTCGGTGAGCGTCTCTGGGCGCCGGACGGGCGGTCGGGCCTGCTCCGGATCCACCGGCCGCCAGGCGAAGGCCTGCACGGGGATGCACGCGAGGCGGTAGTCGAGCAGGCCGTTGTAGACCACGAGATCGATGAAGAGCGTGCCCTGCGGGGCGTCCTCGGGGGCGAGGATGCGAATGGTGTCGGTGTCGGGCGAGACCGTGCCGGTGAACTCCTCGCCCCAGCGGTAGTGCAGCGCCGCGCGCCGCCAGCCGGAGAAGCCCAGGGGGAAGTCGAACTGCCCGCCGACCTCATCGCCCGCGAGGAACTGGACGACCGCGGCGCCATCGACCGGCTCGGCGCAGTAGAGCCAGATGGCGAAGGTGGCCTTGTGATAGCCGCCGTAGCCGCCGGTGCGGCGCACGTCGCCCACGCCGTGGCGGATCTCGAGGGCCTCGTCGGCGCGCCAGTCCCAGCGCAGCGAGCGTGTCCCGTGCTTGGCGTGCAGATCGCTGAGGCTCAGCGAGTCGGGGCGCGTCGCCGACCAGTACTCGGGCACCCCGTCCTCGAACGAGTCGTACATGGCCTCCTGCGACCACGCGGCGGTGGCGAGCAGCAGGCTGGCGGCGACGGTCCAGCGGATCATGGCTGGCCTCCCCTCACCGCGGCCGGAAGTTTGGCACCTCGACCGGCTCGCCGCCGTTCTCAGCGGAGAGGTGCGCGCAGATGCCCGGGACGGTGTAGTCGAGCGCGCGATAGACGTCGATGGCGGGCTCGGTGTCGTCGATGATGCAGCGCACGAAGTCGTTGCACATGAAGTACTCGGAGGTGCCGTGGCCGCCGGCGGTGGCCTCGGGTGGCGCGCCAACATGGGAGGCGCTCAGCGGCAGCTTCACCGGTCCGCTCAGGTTCACGGTGCGCTCGGAGTAGAGCATGTGCTCGCCGCCGAAGCGCGGCCCTTCGAGGTAGCCCTCGGTGCCGTAGATCACCATCCAGTGCAGCGAGGGATGGCGCACGATCGAGAACGCGCACAGTATCTTGACCACCGCACCGGACTCGGTCTTGAACAGGCCGACCTGGGCGTCAATGACGTCGTACTCGGGCAGCACGTTGCTGCCGGTGTGCATCCCGACGGCGCTCACGCAGCGCGTGTCCATGATCTCGAGGATCGGCCCCAGGTCGTGGGTGCAGTA
>JALGVA010000087.1 GCA_029820295.1 Candidatus Zipacnadia bacterium | reverse complement strand
GAAGCTGTCACCCAGGTTCCCGAGCGTCACCGCCTCGTTCTCGACCGGCACGCGCTCCGACCCTTCGCCGGTCACCAGCCACGCATGGTCGGCGGTTGTGCCGGGCAGCTCGATACGCACGTCGCGCGCCACCTGGCCCTCCTCGATGCCGAAGAGCGCCAGGAACTCGCCGCCACCCTCTGCGCGCCACTGCTCGACCATCCAGCCGTCGGGCAGGCCGGTCACGCGCATGGCGTCAGACAGCGCGCCCAGGACCAGCGATCCCAGGCCCGCCGGGCGCAACGATGACGGCGCCATCCCCCCAGGCGTGGCGCACGGGCTCCTCCGGCTCAGGCAGCGGCCCGCCCTGGAAGCCGATGAGCCGCGCGAACTCCGCATCGAGATCGCCAGGCGCCACGTCCGGGCGCTCGTTCAGGTCCAGCACCTCGCGCACGTGCGGATTGATGACACCCGCTTCGGCGAGCGACTGGTAGAGGCTGGTGCTGGCGTGCAGGCCGCCGGTGAGGATGACCGTGCCGCCCCCGGCCGCGAAGCGCTGCACCAGCCGTCCCTGCGTGGCGTCGCAGCGCTGCAGGTCGGGCACGATGATGACCTCAGCCTCAGGCGGGAGGTTGCGCTCATCGACGAAGAAGCCGGTCGGGATGTGCCCGCGCGCCAGCGGCGCCCAGCAGCGCGCGAGCAGGTCCTGCGCGTCCTCGAGTGTGCCCGTGGGCACCATGATCTGCACCCGCGCGGCGTTGCGGGCGAAGGCGTAGAGAGGCAGCGTGCGCTGCACGCCGACGATGCCCTCGTACCACTTGAGCCGCCGCCACATGGCGTCGCCGCCGCCCGGCCCGCTCTCCTCGCCCCAGAAGCCGTGCAGGAAGCTGAAGATCGAGGTGCCGTCGGGGGTGGCGGTGATGATCGCCGACTGAGTCACGTCCCAGGCGCGCTCGGGCGGCAGCCACTGCGTCGGGTGCTCGGGCGGGTTGTTGACGCCGTTCTTGTAGTGCGTGTGAATGATGCTGCGGATGCCCGGGCAGCAGCCCATGGTCAGCAGTGTCAGCCCGCGCGCCTCGCGCAGGTCGGCGAGCCGGTCATCGCACGGGTGGAACTGCACGTTCTCGATGTCCACCACGCCCGAACCGGCGAGCTTCATCAGCCACTGAAGCTGCTTGAACGAGTAGGGCGAGGGCGGGTAGTCCATGGTCATCAGGCGCGGGTCGCGCCGCTTGACCTGCGCGCTCAGGTCGATGAAATCATCGGTGGTGATGTTGGTGTAGGGCGCCTCGATCGGCGGCGCGATCCCCGCGAAGCCCGGGCGGCCCGCGTAGCGGTCGATGATCGCGTCGATGGCGTGCGCGGCGATGGTCGGGTGGCCCTCCTGGCCCAGCCACAGGCCGAGATAGCCATCAACGCCGTAGCGCGCGCAGGCGTCCAGGAAGGTGTCCACCGGCTGCGCGCCCTCCGGCCAGTACCAGGCCTCCGTCAGCAGTGGGTCATCGACAGGGAACAGCGCGCCCCAGCCCGAATAGACCGAATGGTAGGTGATGACGTTGACGCCGAGTTCCGACAGCTCCTGGACGATCGGGAAGACGCGCTCGGGCGTGGTCAGGTCCACCACCGGCTTGCCGGCGTTGAACGCCGTCGGGCGGATCGCCGGCCAGTAGAGCGTGTGCAGGTACTCCGGCCGCGACTCGTCCTGCCCGAGCGCCGGCGCGACAGGCGTCAGCGCCACCATGCACGCCATCGCGATCGGGAGCCGCCTCACTATCCCGCCTCCTCCGCGAGTCTGCCCGTGATCTCGACCAGCCGCAGGTCGTTTGAGCGCCCGGTCGCCACCCCGGCAGTGTTGACCAGGGTCACGTGCAGCCACAGATCGGTCGCGTCCGCGAAACGCTCATCGCCCGACAGGTCGAGTGTGATCGTGCCGGTGTAACGGCCGGTCGAGTCCTCGCGGCCGCTGGTGGTCTCGCTGAGCAGCAGGTTCTCGCCGTCGAGCGACACGCCGATCTCGTTGTGCGCGCCGAGCTGCCGGTGTGAGTAGCTCTCGACCGTGATGGTCACGTTCTGCATGGGGCGCTCGGAGGAGAAGTGCCAGCGCAGCGTCGGACGGATGGCGCGCCCGTCCTGCCCGCGGATGCTCACGCGCCCGCGCTCCCAGGTCAGGTCCTCGCCGCCGGCGATGATCGCCTGGTGCATGGCGCGGCTTGACTGGAAGTCATCACGCCACTCGAAGTTCCCGCGCCGGTGCGCCGGGACGATCTGCACGATCGGCTCGGCCGGGGGCACGGTCTCGCCGGTGATGGCGAGGTCGTCGATCCACAGCGCCGGCTCGCCGGCGGGGCCCTGCGCCGAGAGGTGCGCGCGCACCCACAGGTTGCGACCGGCGAAGTCGGGCGGCGGCTCCCCGGCCGCCATCTCCTGCCAGGTGTTGCCGTCCGCCGAATACGACAGCGCGACCTCGCCGGTGGCGCCCTCGACCGGCGTCGCGGTCAACGCCACGGTGGGCCGGCGGACCTCAAATGCGCTCCACAGGTGCCAGGTCAGCGTGGCCTCACCTCCGCCCAGCAGGCCCAGGCGCTCGCCGAGGCCATCCCAGCGCAGCGACAGGAAGCCGTCGATGGTGGCATCGTCGATGAACTTCGTGTTGGCGAAGTCGTCGGCGTAGGTGAAGCGGTTGTCCGCGCCGCCGGCGACCTCCATGGGGATGCCGTAGGACCACTGGGCGCTGGGCAGCGGGAGCCGCGAGACATCCGTGGCGTGGCACATCTCGCGCACGCGCATGAACCAGCCGCGCCACGTCGCCAGCTCAGGCTCGTCGGTCTGCATCCACACGAACGGGCTGCCCTGCATGCTGTCCACGGCGTAGAAGAACATGGGCACGTTGAACTCGCGGCACACGTCCACCTGGTCCTGCGAGGACTGGAAGTCGCCGACCTCGGGGCTGGCGTTGACGCAGTTGATGACCGGCAGGCCGGTGCTGAGCCACTTCATGAGGTACTTGCGGAAGTCCTGGGTCCCCAGCCGGTAGGGGTCGATGATCCAGCCGTCGGCGCGCACGCCCGCGTGTGGCGTGTCGTAGGGCGTGAACCACTGGTAGACGGAGAGGTCGGCGTAGCGCTCCTTCACATGATCGTAGAGCTGGTTCTGGATCTCCAGCCCGTTGTTCCACGCGATGTTCTCCTCGCTGAGGAAGACGACATCGACCAGCTCGAGCGGCAGGGCGTCGAGCAGCTCATCGGTGGCGCGGAAGTACTCCTCGATGGGGCCTTCGAGCGAGACGCGGTCGTACGTGTACAGGCCGACCATGACGAACTGCCCGCGCTCGTTCGCCTCGCGCACCATCTGCGCGTAGCGCTCGTAGTTCTCGGGCTTGGGGAAGAACTTGAAGTTGGTGAAGTCGCACTCCTCGAAGTCGCGGCCGTAGATGCCGACGGTCGAGAAGTCAAGCGCATCGACGGCGAGTACTGGCACGGCGAGCGTGCACACCAGCAGCGTCATCAGAGCGGTTGTCGGGCGCATAAGGGTCCTCCTTTGCAGCCACGGGCAACGAGCTGCGAGCCGCGAGCCAACGGCCGACGACGGTAGCCGTCATCGCTCCACGACCACCACCGCCACGTGCCGGAACGCCGGCACATCCGCCGCCACATCTCACGGCGCGGGGTCCGCGTCGCCTGGCAGCCACAACTCGGCGCGGCGCACGGCGAAGCTGTCGTCGCCCGAGAACACGAGGTGCAGCGTGCGGCCGGCGGCGCTCATCCACTTCGTCGGGAAGCTGCCGCTCTCGCCCGGTCCGACGTCCCAGCGCTGCGTGAAGTACACAGTGCGCCACGGTCCCCACGGCTCGGGCGCCTCGTAGACCCCCAGGCCCCCGGCGAAGCGCCCGTCGCGGTCGGCGGCGTCCGTGCCCGCGGGCAACCCCTGCCACCACAGGTAGCGCCCCAGCGGCGCGCAGTAGCTGATCCCCGAGCGGTAGCAGCGCGCCTCATGCTCGAAGATCGCGGCGCGGTCGGCCACGTCGGCGCTCCATGTGGGCTCGCCATGAGCGTCGAGGCCGGCGAAGAACTGCCAGGCGTCGCGATCGATCAGCCGCTCCTGCGGCGCGCGCGCGAGCACCATGCGGTCGGCGGGCCGGTAGGCGCTGTCGCTGTCAAAGGAGACTACGTAGACGAACTCATCGCGCGCACCGGCGTAGTTGCGGCCGAAGTTCACGAAGCTCGGGCAGCCGAAGCTGGTCTCGAAGCGCCAGTCGGCCCACGTCCAGGTCGCGCCGTGATCGTCCGACCAGGCGAGCTGCGAGTTGCCGGCGTTGCGCGCGAGCATGTAGAGCCGCCCCCCGACCATGAGCATGCCCGAGGCCTTGCGCCCCGAGCGCCCGTCGCCGATCTGCTCCGCGCTCTCCGAGCGGATGTTGCCGCCGACCGGATCCTCCGGCCCGCCGGTGACGCGGGCCAGGCCGAGGCTGAGCTTGTCGGGCACGCGCGGCTCGAAGCCCCAGCCATCCCCGTAGGCCGTGTACTGCGCGTCGTCATCGCCCCAGGTTATCGGCCAGTTGTCGCTGCCCTCGGCGCGCCGCACGATCTGCTGCTGCGGCGCCCAGCCCAGGCCCACCATGGTCTTGCTGGGCGGATAGGGCGCGTCCGGGTGGACGGCGGCGGTGCGCACCGAGGCCACGATCGGCTCGAGGAAGGGACGCAGCACATCGTAGTGCCCGCTCCACTCGCGTTGCCAGTCCGAGCCCGCGCGCGCGATCACCAGGTCGAGGCTGGGGATGACCACGATCAGGCTGTCGTGCAGCCCCCACGACCAGTAGGCGTCGCGCGGCACATTCGCCAGCGTCCCGTCGGCGTTGTTCCACCACAGCAGCCCATAGTGCCGCGCGGCGGCGCCGTGGGCGTCGCCCTCGTGCACGGGCAGGTCGGCGATTGACGGGTCGATGGTGCGCGCGAGATCGACGAAGCTCGACGGGATGAGCTGCCGGTCGGCCCAGCGCCCCTCGCGCAGGTAGAGCAGGCCGATGCGCGCCATGGCGTTCACGTTGGCATGGACACCCGAGCCGAACTCGCGGCGCGGGATGCCGTCGATCTCGTGCGGCCGGTAGGCGTTGTCGCGCCAGCGCAGATCGTCGGCGGTGATGCCGATCGGCGTGAATACGCGCTCGAAGAGCACCTCCTGCACGTCCCGCCCGTAGGCCAGCGTCACGCACTCGGCCAGCCAGTTGGGTCCGCAGTCGCTGTAGAACCACGCGGTGCCGGGCTCGTAGATCAGCGGCGACCAGCCGCCCGACTTGGCGAAGCCCGCGCTCTGGGTGGCGAGCTGCCTGATGGTGATGGCGTCAAGCCAGCCGGTCTCGCGATTCGCGGGCGGCTCATCGCCCAGCGTCGGGTGATGCTCGCGCGCGCGGTCATCGAGGCCGATGAGCCCGTCGCCGATGGCGAGGCCGAGCGCGGTCACGCCGATCGACTTGCTGGTGGACTTGAGGTCATAGCGCCGCGCCTGATCGCCCCAGGCCAGCACCAGCCGCCCGCCGCGCACGATGCAGCCCGAGCCGCCGCCGGTCAGCGCGTACTCCTGCGCCCGGGCCAGCAGCGCCGGGTCCATGCCGGCGGCCTCGGGGTCAACCCGTTCCCACTCGTCGTCGGGCCACGGCCAGTCACCGGCCGCCGGCAGCGCGACCGTCAGCAGGAACGCCAGTGTTGCCGCAACACACGCCTCCCCCGCGGCCATCGCCGGGGCACTCTCCTCTGCCCGTCCATCTCTGCCGCCGCTAGTGCTCCGACAGGTAGTCTTTGACCAGCCCCACCTCGACGCGGAAGCCCTCGCCCGCGTGCTCGAGGTCCAGCGTCACCGGCGTCACCCCCTGCGCCAGCGACGGCAGCGTCCCCTCGACGCCCACCGTCTCGCCGCCGCTGCCCGCGGCGCGGCGCACGGTCGCCGTCGCCCCGCCATCCCAGCGCAGCACGTCCCCCGCGCCCAGGCTCACCGGGAAGGCGACGCGCGCCTCGCCGATCGCCAGCGACGGGTTGCGCACCATCTCCACCCGCGGCAGGGCGCGGATGTCGTCCACGTAGCAGCTCACGGTCTGATGTGCCGGAATGCCGTTGAAGAACACGATCAGATACTCGATCTGCGACAGGTCGAGCTGCGCACCAGCGAGGTCGAACTCCAGGTAGCGCCAGCCCGCGAAGTCCACGCGCTGCACCATGTCATGCCAGCGGCCCTCCACGTCGCGGAGCTGGAACTTAATCGACTGCCCGCGCGCGTCGCCATGCACCCACACGCCGATGCCGCGCAGGCCCGACAGGTCCAACGTCGGAGCGAAGCGCCGGCCGCGCGCCGCCCAGCCGTCCGATCTATCGCGCGTGCTGGTGGCCGAGAAGCGCATGCTCGCCGCGCCGACCTTCACCGTCTCGGTGCTGGCCGCGAACTCCTGCGTCACCCCGGGCTTGCTCGGAACCCCCTCGGTCTCGGCGTCCCAGACGTACTGCGCGAACTCGTTCTCCGGGCCGTCGGCGAAGGCGCTGACATCGTCGAAGCTCTCCAGCGTCAGCGCCGCCGGATCGTCGTAGGCCGCCACCGAAGCGCCCGAGCGCTGCACGGTCATCTCGACGCCCAGGCGCGCGCCGTCCGCGCGGCAGATGACGTCCCAGGCGTTCTCGCGGCCGTCGAGCGCCATCACGATGCGCGGGTCCACATACTCGTACCGGAGCTGATCCCAGGTGATTTCAGCGTCGGGCCGGCGCCCGCGCAGCGGCTCGCCCTCCGTCCAGGTGGTGACCTCGGCGCGCGCGGGCAGGTCGTCGGCCGCGGTGCAGGCGAACTCCACCGCGTTCAGCCCGTTCGCGAAGGTCGGCGGCGGGCCGTCCAGCCGCCCGCGCTCGAGCAGGTCGCAGCGCACGTCGTAGAGCCGCCACGCCCCGTCCGGCTCAATCTCAACATATGAGCCGCTGGTCAGCGTCGCCGGCAGCGCCATCTGCTGCTCGCCCACGCTCAGCGCGCCCGCCTCGATCGTGAGCGCACGCGTCGGCAGCGCGTGGATCGGCCCGATCAGCACCTCCGCGCTCTCGCCCGTCGGCACGTTGTTCAGGTAGAGGTTCAGCTCGTTCACATGGTCGCGGGTGAGCGGCGTGCGCACGATGGAGTGGCTGGCGAGAGAGAAGGGCCACTGGTACTGCGCCAGCAGGTCCGGGTTGCGCTCGCGCAGCAGCAGTTCCACGTAACGCCAGCCCTCGAAGTCGATGGGCACCAGGTTGAAGGCCTGCGCCCGCGAGTACTCCGGCGGGCAGGTCAGCTCGATGTTGAGGATCTCACCCCTACCGTCGCCGTGCACCCAGACACCCAGCGCCTCACATGGGCCCATGTCGAAGTGCGGGTCGAAGCGCCGGGTCATGCGCGCCCACGCCCCGGAGCGCTCCGCGCCGTCGTTCGTGGCCGAGAACGCCATGGCCGGCTCGCCGAGCGGCGTCGTCTCGCCCGCCGCCTGCAGCGCATGGGTCACATCACGGGCGGCGCCGCCGGAGGCGAAGGCCTCGACGTCGCCGGCGTCGGCCAGGACCACGGCCCGCTCGCTGTCGTAGGGCTCCACGCCGAACAGGGCGGTGACGCGCAGCCCCGGCGGCTGGTCGTCATGCGGGTTCACCACCAGCCACCGCTCGCTCCCGTCATCGAGGCCGGTGACGGTGTGCGAGACGTACTGTCGCGGCACGAACTCCCACTCGCCATCCGCGGCCTGGCGCAGGTGGTAGTCCTCGCCGGGCCGGCGCACCCGGCGCAGCACACGCTCGTCGAAGTAGTGCGCCAGCCGCAGGCGCTCGTACCGGCCGGTCATGGTCAGATACTCGGACATGCGCCGGTTGGCCGGACTGCCCGGCTGCCCCACGCCCTGCAGTGACATGGGCGACTCGTTGGCCAGCACCTTGGCGCAGAAGTACTCCATCTCCTCGGGCATCTCCGCGCGCCACATGGGCCCCGGGCCGTTGACCGCCCACCAGCCAAGCTGCGACTGCAGCAGCGACGCCTCGCGGTAGTAGGGCAGCGCCGCACAGTGCGCGTCCATCGACATGCGAAAGCCCCACTTGGAGTGGTCCCAGGCGCCCACGCGCGAGTGGAAGTTCCAGCCCCAGTGCCCCCACGCCGAGGCCTCCACGATCGGCGGACGCTCCAGGCGTTCGACGATCGCGGTGCGCATCACCGCCATACGGTGCCAGCCGCCCATGCCCTCCGAGCCGTCCTGGTAGATCTGATCGAAGCCGCACTCGTTGTAGACGCGCGCGATCTGGTCGGCCAGCTCGCCCACCAGCGTCGAGTTCTCGTCCGGGTAGAACGCCAGGTAGCGCTGCCGCAGATGGTCGGCCTGCGCGCCTTCGGGGTGCGCCGAGACCGTCGTGCCGAAGGCCCCGCGCGTGCACTGCAGGAAGCCGAAGGGCTCCTCGCGCGAGATGGCCGCGTAATGGATCAGCTCCTCACCGATGCGGATGACGTTGCCCGAGCCCGCGTAGCTCCAGATGGTGTCGTGCCTGCCGGGCGGCTCGACGGTGTAGATGGCGTCGGAGGTCTCGTCCATGGGCCGCGCCAGCGTGTACACCGCATCCGCCGCCAGCCGCGGGTCCGGCACCGGCGTCACCCACGGGTCGTTGGTCGAGATGCAGCCCGTCAGCGTGTGCATTCCCGCCTTCAGCCCGGCCTCGTGCACCCGCCGCACGCACTCCTTCAGCCCCGCCATCCCGTTCGGGAAGAGCTTCGCGCGCGGCTCGTAGTGCCCGAGCGACTGCCACCACGAGCTGAAGTGCACGACGGCAAAGCCGCCGCGCTTCGCCAGCGCGATCCAGTCGTCAACGTTCTCCTCCGAGACGTTGGCGAACAGATATGAGCCCAGGTTCTCCTCGGCGTCGCGCGCCCACGGCCCGCCCAGCGGCGTCGTCGGGCAGCCCGCGGCCTGCAGCATCTCGCGCAGCGCGGAGATCATCCTCTCCTCAGGCCCCGCGATCAGCCCCGCCCGCGCTCCCACGATGCCATGCTCCGCCTCGCCGATCGCGCTCATCCGCGGCGGCCTGCCGCCCAGGGACACGCGCGTGTCGATGTTGAGCGCGCGCAGGCACACGCCGACCTCACCATCGGTCATGTGGCCGGACATGGGGCTGCTCAGCGACATCGGCTTGATGTCGAGCTGCAGCAGCACGAGCTGGTCGATCCCGCCCTCGGCCTCGAGCACCTCGAAGTCCAGCCAGCTCCCCATGTCGCGCACCGCGATGACCGCGCGCGCCTGGTCGTTGCCGAAGTTCAGGCTCAGCCGCCCGTCCTCGTACGAGCAGCGCAGCCGACGTATCACCTGGTCGCCGACGCGCGCCCTCGCGATGGGCGTCGGCCGGGCCAGCAGCTCGCGACCGCTGCGCCGGTCGATCAGCGACGTCACGCGTCCGGCCTCGTTGAGCGACATCTCGAAATCGCGCGTCCCAAAGGTCGCCATGGCGGGGCCCACCTGCTCTTGCTCGGGGATGATCTCGTAGGGCGCGACGTCGCCCCCGGCGGCGATACGCCCCTCCGAGGTGGACTGGTACATCTGCGCAATCTCGTCCGCAGTCAGCGCGCGCGCGTAGATACGCACATCGTCGATCAGGCCCTGGTGACACTGTGCGATGCTCCCCCAGCGGCCGATGAGCAGCTCTCCCGAGTAGCCTACGGGGTAGTCCCAGGTCGCGGAGCCGACCTGGCGGCCATCGACGTAGGTGGTGATGGTCGGACGGTCGAGGGTCGCGGCGAGGTGATACCAGCGCCCGAATTCGATCTGCGGCACCAGCTCCGCCCCGCCCTCGGTCCAGCCCGAGTCCGGATCGGAGGCGGCGGCGCCGGGGCGCCCCATGCGGAAGCGGCAGGCGCGGTCGGACACGAAGATCAGAAATCCGCCGGGGCTCCACCGCCCGCCGGTGACGATGTTAGGGTAGCGCGAGGTGCCCTCCCAGTAGACCCACGCGGAGACCGTGAGCTGATCGGAACCGTCGATGCCGGGCACCCCCAGCGCCGACACCCAGGTGTCATCGCCGGTGAAGTGCAGGGCGGTGCCGAACGGCCCGCGCGCCCACTTCGCGCCCCACACGTCCGCGTCGTTGGCGTTGCCCGAGCTGTCCTCGGCCAGCGAGCCGCTACCCTCGTCGAAGCGCCACCAGCTCACCGGTCCGTCCTGCGCCATGCACGCCCCTGCCAGCACGACCAGCGCGGCCAGGATCATGGCCATCGTTCCGGGCAGCATCCTCACTCGCACCATCAGCTCGGCCTCCTCCAAGGTCGCTCCGCCGGCGCCCGCCCCCTTCGGCCGGCGCCCGGCCGCGACCTCCCAGCGCCCGCGGGCGCAGGGCTTCTTCCAGGAAGAAGCCCTCCCTCGGCTGCCGTTGCCGCCCCCGTTGCCGTCAGCCTGCGCCGACCGCGCGCAGGTCGTCCCATGTATCCGCGGGCAGCTCGGCCGTCACCGCGGCGATGTCCGCGTCGATCTCGGTGGGGTTGCGCGCGCCGACGAGCGTCGAAGCGATGCGCCGCTCGCGCAGGCAGAACTGCAGGTTCACGGCGAGGAGGCTGACGCCCCGTTCCTGCGCCCACTCCCAGAACGCGACGGCGCGTGCCATGCGCTGGGGGGAGGCGAAGCCCCCAAGCCCCGGCGCGGCCGCGCGCGGATCGTCGCCGGACAGCAGACCCAGCATCACCGCCGCACCGTTGAGTACGCCCACGTCATGCTCGACGGCGGCGGGGAGCAGCTCCTCCGCCGCGCTCCGGTCGATGAGGTTGAAGTCGCAGTGCGTGAGCGAGACGTCGAAGTGCCCGCTGCGCACGGCGCGCAGGTGGAGGGGCTGGTTGCGCACACCAAGGCCGATGGCGCGGATCGTGCCGGTGGCATTCATCTCTTCGAGCGCCTCGAGCGCCCCGCCCGGCGCGGTCACCGGGTCGAGGTCGCTCGGGTCATGCACCAGCGCCACGTCGAGGTAGTCGGTGCCCAGGCGCGCCAGGCTGCGCTGGATGGAGCGCCGCGTCCACTCGGCCGAGTAGTCCATCACTCCGCGCTCGACGAAGCCGCTCTTGCTGGAGATGACCAGGTCCTCGCGCCGCCCGCCGGCGGCCTGCCACTCGCGCAGGGCCACGCCGATGAAGCGCTCGCTGGGCCCGTACATCGGTGAGGTGTCGATCAGGTTCACGCCCAGCTCGAGCGCACGGTGCACGGTCGCGACCGCCTGGCGCTCGTCGAAGCGCTCGCCCTCGACGCGCCCGAGATGCGCGCCGCCCAGCCCGATCGGGCTGACCGGCATCTCCGTGCGCCCCAGCCGCCGTCTGCCCAGATCGCGGAAGTCCATGCGCTCAATCAACCGCCCAGGCCGCGTCGCGCAGGTCCACCCATGCCCCGTCGTTGCGCGCGGAGTGCACCGCCGCCAGCACCGCCGCAAGCGAGCGCGCGCCGTCGTCGTAGGGCGAGCGCGTGAGCGACTGATCGCCCGAGATGATCGCATCGAAGAAGGCCGCGAACTGCGCCTCGTAGCAGTTGCGGCGCTCGCCGTCGTCGGCGACGCGCGCGCGGTCGATGGTCAGGCTGCTGTCGCTCAGGTCGTAGAGCGAGCCGTCGGCCACCACGAGGAACTGCGCGTGCCCGGCGCGCTCGAGTGCCGCGCAGGTGGTCACGTTGGCAAGTCCGCCGGCTTCCAGCGCGAAGGTCGCCGAGATGCTCAGCGGGATGTCCAGCTCCTCGCTCGGATCGGGGCGGTCGACCACACGCGCGGACACCCCGGCGAACTCACCGGCCAGCCAGCGCAGCAGGTCCACGTAGTGGATGGTGTTCTCGACGAAGGGCCCGCCGGAGAAGCGCTCGATCTTCCACCACCACGCCAGCGCCCCGGAGCCGTGCAGGCGGTGCACCAGCGCCTGGGTGACGATGCGCCCGGCCAGCCGCTCGCGCGCCACTTCGGCCGAAAGCCGGTAGCGGCTGTTAAAGCCGACCTGGCTGATGATGCCCGCCTCGGCGATGGCCGTGTTGATCTCGCGCGCCTGCTCCATGCTCAGCGTCGGCGGCTTCTCCACGAAGACGTGGATGCCGCGCCCGGCGGCGATGATCTCGGCGTCGGTGTGCGCGTAGGGCGGGATGAAGATGCACACCGCGTCCAGCGTCTCGGCGTCGAACATCTCGTGATGGTCGGCGTAACGTGCCGCGACGCCGTAGTCGTCACCGCGCACGGCCAGGTTCTCCTCACTGGTGTCGCAGAACGCGACCAGCTCCACCTGCGGCAGCTCGGCGAGGATCGGCAGGTGCCGGATCTCGGCCATCTTCCCCACCCCGATCACGCCTGTGCGCAGCCTGTCCATGAACGCACCTCCGCTTTGGTTCATACGCCCGCGACTCACGGCCACGCCACCACGTTGGGCACGACCACCCGATCGCCGACCGCCACGCGGCTGATCGTGAAGGCCGCGCCCTCGGGCCCGTCGCTCGCGCTCAGCGGCTCGGCCAGCGTCGCCTCGTACAGCCACGGCTCATTGCGCCCGTGCTGCGCGACACCGCGCACCGGCACGCGCCTCTCCCCCACGCCCAGCCACGGTCCGTCGTAGTAGAGCGCGCTCAGGCCCTCCTCAAGCCGGCGGAAGCCCGCGTTGGCGAAGAGCACCGTCCGGTCCTCGCTCAGCCGGCCGACCCGCCCTATCCCCTCGGACGCCGAGCGATCCAGCGTCAGGCGCGTGCCGCCTCCCGCAAGCGGCTCGGCGCGCGCGATCGTCCACGCGCTGCCCGTGTGATTCGCGTGCGCCAGCGTCACCATGCGCCCGGCGCTGTCGGGCGCCGGCGGCAGGTCCACGTCGATCACCAGCGGCGCGTCGGTAATGCCCTCGGGCAGCGCGACGATCTCGCCGGTCGGTGACGGCCCCCCGGCGGTCAGCGTGAGGTCGCCGACGCTCAACACCGTCCCGTCCAGCAGCAGTGCCCCGGTGACCGCGCCCTCGCCGTCGAGGGAGACGAGGCCGACACGCCCGTCCATGCGCAGGCCCGCCTCGGCGACACCGATGGCGCCGGCCGTACGCGCGATCACCAACACGTCACGGCCGCGGGCGTGCGTGACCTCGATCGCGACCGCGCCGCACTCCAGCGGCGCGGTCACCGCCAGCCGCCGCGCGCTCACATCGTCCGTCGACCCGGTCGGCAGGGCCTCGATCACGCTGGCGAAGACGCTGCTCAGCGGCGCCTCCCCCTCATGCCGCCGGCACAGCCAGATCATGCGCCTGCCGATGTCCACGTCCTCCTTCGGCGGCAGGCGATGCCCGGGCGCGGAGCCGATGAACACCTCCTCGCTCGCCTCAGGCAACGCCAGCAGGCGCAGCTCCAGGCCCTCCTCGGGCGGCGTGATCCAGCGCGCCGACCACGGCCCCGCGGCGGTCGCGCGGCGCAGGTCGGTGACGCAGTCATAGCCCATCACGTCGGGCTCGGCGCCGGGAGTCAGCTCAAGCAGACTGCCGACGCCCGCGTCGGCCGCCTCGATGCCCTCAGCGGCGAACTGCGCCTCAGGCAGCTCCGGCTCGGACTGGCCGTGGAAGGCCCAGTCATGCGTGCTCCCGCCGATCACGTGGAAGACATCGACCACGTAGCGCGGCGCGTCCGGGTCGCCTGCGTCGCCGACCAGCACCACCGTGCGCCGGTAGTCCTCCAGCTCAGGATATGCGTTGCCGCAGGAGGCTTGCGCGACGCGAAAGTGCCCCGCCGTGGCGTAGAGATCCAGCCGCCCCATCGACTGCGCCTGATTGCGCCCGTCGACCACCACGGTGTTGTGCGCGGCGCTGCGGTTCCACCAGCGCCCGCGCAGCGGGTCGGTCGAGTCGGGGTAGCCGATGTCGGTCGCCAGCTCGTGCCCGAGGGCGTAATACGTCAGGTTGAGTTGGTCGTAGTGCGAGTGCCCGCCGCCGCGCGGGCCGTAGGTCAGGAAGGCCGCCGCCGCGTCTGTGCCTTCACCGCAGCGGAGCGCGCTCACGCCGATGCCATCGTGGAAGGCGCTCTCGCTCGGCACCGAGAGCCCCTCCTCAGGCGCGAGCTCGCCCAGCGCCTCCTCCCAGCCGGGCATGACCTCGCCTCCCTTGTGGCTGTCACCCAGCGTCAGGGCCGTCCCGTCCGGGAAGGCGAGCAGCGGCAGGCTCACCAGCGCCCGCCCGATGCGCTCGCGCTGCAGCGGGTCGTAGCCCTCGACGCGCCGCCACGCGGCGTCGGCGGGCACGTAGTCTGCCGGGTCCGAGTACCCTCGCAACATGCGCAGCGCCGGCAGTATGCCCACCAGCACCATGTGCTGGTACGACAGTGACCCCTCGTGCCAGAAGCCGTCGGAGTAGAAGCCGTTGGCGAACAGGTTCGTCAGGCCGTAGGAACCCTCCATCGCCTCGTGCACCAGGTCGGGCCCCCGCAGGATGCGCTCCTCGCCGAAGTGGTGCTCGTGCACGAGATCGTGGATGGTCAGCTCGGGGAAGGTGGTGCCGGCGCGCACGAAGTCGGTAAGCATCTGCCCGGCGGTGTTGCCGGTGGCGCGGTAGAGCTTGAAGTACGGGAAGACGCACGTGCCGACGCAGTCCTCGATGAGCGCGCGGACCTGTGCGCGCTGCTCCTCGGTGACCAGATCGGAGTCGGCGAGCGGCTCCCATATCTCGCAGAAGAAGCTGGGCATGCCGTAGTCGCCGAAGTACTGCTTGAGCCGGCCCGCCCCGGCGTTGCCGGGCACATCGGGAATGACCGGCAGGCCCGGGGCGAAGGTCGGCGTGCGCGCGTAGAAGAACCCGGGGTAGACGCGCGCGATGGCCAACAGGATGTCGCGCGCCTGCCGGCCGCGCTCGGGGTCCCCGGTCTCGGCGTAGTCACGGGCGGCGTAGCGGGCGTCGTAGAGCGCGCGCATGAGCTTGGCATAGCGCACGTTCCCCGAGAAGAACAGCGGCCGCCCCTGGACGTCCTCATGATAGGGGTAGCGCCGACCGTCCACCTCGATGAAGTGGTCCTCCGGGAATTCCTCATTCGGGTACCAGGTCCCGCAGCCCTTGCACTGAATCTCGTTGGGCCGCT
The DNA here is from genome assembly GCA_029820295.1 of Candidatus Zipacnadia bacterium. GTDB lineage: Bacteria > Armatimonadota > Zipacnadia > Zipacnadales > UBA5352 > JALGVA01. Next base: position 17,779 of record JALGVA010000087.1, on the reverse strand, counting down.
CGCGGCTCCACACGAGGAAGCCGGGGTTGCTGAAGCCGGGGCAGTCCGGACGGGCGCACCGGCACACGTGCGTGTACGGAGTCTCCTCCTGGATGAACATCTCGATGTACTCCGGCGACGCGAACGGCGGGATCGGCTCGCCCTGCGCGAACCCGATCCTCCCGGCCGCGAGAGTGATCGCCACCGCCAGCACGGTCCGCTCCATATGCATCACAGCAGGCTCCTCACATGCTCGCGCAGCCCGGCCGCGATCGGGGTGTTGGGCACCTGCAGCCCGGCGAGCCGCAGCGGCGTGACGTCGTAGATGCGGTGGCACAGGAACGAGGCCCACTCGGGATGGTCGATCCGCGCCTGCGCCACCGACACCTCCTCGATGCGCGCCTCGACCCCGAGCACCTCGGCGATGATCTCGTAGTAGCGGCGCGACTCGATGATGTCCGGCCCGGCCGAGCAGTAGATCCCGCGGTGCGCGAGGTCGCAGCCGTGGGCGCTCAGCGCCAGCTCTGCGAGGTCGCGCACGAAGATGGGCTGCTGCAGAAAGTGCCCGCCGCCGACCAGCCGCAGCGGCTCGCCCGCGCGCATGCGCGCGATCAACTCCGGGTCGCGCCCATGCTCGGGCAGGCAGCCGAGCTGCGAGCCCGGCCCGTAGATGTGGCACGGGCGGAAGACCGTCCAACGCATGTCGCCGGTGTCGGCCGCCGACAGCACCTCCTCGCATGCGCGCTTGCCGCCGCCGTAGCCTTCGGCCAGGAAGTGCGGGTTGCCGAAGGGCTGCGGGAACGCCCGGCGCGCGGGGTCGAAGACGAAGTCGGTCGAGATGAACACCAGGTGCCCGACGCGCGGAGACAGCACCTCGACGTCCTGCACCGCGTCCTCAGCCTGGTAGCCGATGCAGTCGACCGCCAGGTCCCACTCGACTCCCGCGCCGGCGACTGCGGCGGCGAAGGCCTGGCGGTCCTTGCGGTCGGCGGTGAGCGCGGTCACGCCCTCGGGGACCGGCCGCTGCCCGCGCGTCACCACCCACACCTCATGCCCGGCATCGCGCGCCACGCGCGCGAGCGTCCCGCTGACGAACCCGCTGCCGCCGATCACCAGCACCTTGAGCGCTGAGCCGTCCATGCTCTGCTCCTTCCGGGAGCCCCCCCTGGACATGGAGCCGCGTGCGCGCTGGCATTCCCCGACGGGCTCCCGCCCTCCTGCCGGGCCCTCGGCGGGGCGCGAGGATTTGTGAGATTGCCGTGAGACAATCACCGCGCGGGTCGTGCTACCATCTGCGTGCGCCGGCAGAGGGGCACACAAGCTCTCCCCGGCGCCAGGTCGGACATCGCTGCACTACCACGCACTACACGGGACCGCGGCGCCTACCGCGCGGCTCCCCCGGGCAACGTTCAGCGCCGGCGTCAGGCGCAGTTCCCCGGCCGACTGAACGGCTCGGGCCGCGACCGGCACAGGCCCCGTCGCGTCCGTCCCGACCGCCACACCGCCACTGAACGCACTGGGGGAAGGGAGGTCCGGCTCGCTGATGGGGATGCCTTCAGGTTCCGGGAGCACCGACACATCCTGGCTTGGGATCTCGGATACCGTGCGGCAAACGATGGCCGCCTGATCGGCCTGGCCCCCCTTCCTCCATTCCACAACCGGCTGGACCCGCTCGCTAAGTATTGACGCGGCCCAATCTCTAACGAGGTTAGTGATGCCCTGTGGCAAGCGGCACCGCGGTCGAGCTGAGCGACGCTACGGGCTTGCGTACCGCAACGCCCGAGATCTCCGTGGTCGTGCCGGCCTTCAATGAGGCGGGTGGCATCGACCACGACCTGCGCGGCATCCTGGACGCGCTGGCGAGTCAGGACGCCTCGTACGAGGTCATCGTCGTGGACGATGGCTCCGAGGACGACACCGCTGTTGTCGCCTCGGCGGTCGATGGTGTACGCGTGGTGCAGCACCCGCGCAACCGCGGCTACGGGGCCGCGCTCAAGACCGGCATCCGCCACGCCCGCGGCGACGTTATCGTCATCACCGACGCCGACGGCACCTACCCGCCCGAGCAGATCCCCATGCTCGTCGAGCAGCTCGAGGGCGCGGACATGGTGGTCGGCGCGCGCATCGGCCGGGACGTGAAGATCCCGGCGGTCCGCCGGCCCGCCAAGTGGCTGCTCAACAAGCTGGCGTCGCTGCTGGCGGAGGCGAATATCCCCGATCTGAACTCCGGCCTGCGCGTCTTCGACAAGCAGGCCGCGATCCGCTTCATGAGCCTGCTGCCCTCGGGCTTCTCCTTCACCAGCACCATCACCCTGGCGATGCTGTGCAACGACATGGTGGTCCGCTACATCCCCATCGACTACCACGAACGCCGGGGCTCGTCGAAGATCAAGCCGATCAAGGACACCTACAACTTCTTCCTGCTGGTCTTCCGCATCCTCTGCTACTTCAACCCGCTGAAGGTGTTCATGCCCCCGGCGTTCCTGCTCATGGGGCTGGGCACGGCCAAGCTGATCTACGACATCGTGGTCGAGAACAACATCTTCCAGGGCGAGATTCTGGCGATTCTGGTCGGTCTGCAGCTCGGCGCCTTCGGGCTGCTGGCCGACGCCGTCTCCAAGCTGCGCGCCACCGTAAGTGAGAGGGAATGACGCGGGTGTCTGCCGCAGTCGAGTTACGCGAATTGGATGAGGAGGCGGTGTGCACGGACGACCAGGCGCGCGCGGGCGCGCTGCCGGCATGGCTGTTCCCAGCGCTGCTGGGGATAGTGATGCTCGGCGCGCTCCTGCTGCGTGTCTGGGGTCTGCGCATGGGCCTGCCGCTGCAGTTCCATCCGGACGAATGGCGCGTGGTGGCGCGCGCCATGGCCATGGGCACCGGCGACCTCGACCCGCACACGACCGAGGTCGGCGCACTGATGATCTACCTGTGCTTCTTCCTGTTCGCGGGCTACGGCGGTCTGGGCCTGCTGGTCGGGCACTTCGACAGCGTACAGGACATCGGCGTCTCCTTCTGCGATGACCCGAGCGCGTTCTACCTCATCGCCCGCCTAGTCTCAGTTGTGGCAGGCGTGCTCGCGATCTACTTCGTCTACCGCGCCGGGAGCCGCCTGGGGGGGCGCTGGGCGGGGCTGGTCGGCGCCGCGCTGCTGGCCGTCCACCCCATCCACGTCGAGCGTTCGCACCTGGCCTATCCCGATGCCCTGATGGTCTGTCTGATGGCCGCCGCCTTCTACCTCATGGCCCGTGACGAAGCGCGCCCTGTCAGCTTCAGCACCGACATCTGGGTCGGCATCTTGCTGGGTCTGGCCACCGCCGCCAAATACCTCGGGGCTTTCGGGTTCGTTGCCTACGCTGCCTGGCGCATGATCGGCATCGGCCGAAGCGCCGGCCTGTGGCAGGCGGCCCTGCACCTGGTTGTGGGCGGCATCAGTGTGCTGGCCGGCTTCTTCGCAGGTATGCCGACGTTCTTCCTGCGTCTGGGCGACTCCCTGGGTGCCGCATCCGGCGCGGACGCCCTCGGCGGCATCTCGGGCGCGGTGACCGGAGATACGCCGTGGGGGATATCACAGGCCGACATGCTGCGCCGCATAGGAAAGGACATCTATAGCGCGAAGGGCGTCGGCCCCATCGGCGCTGGTCTCGCGATCCTGGGCATCGGCTATGGTGTCAAGCGAGCGCCCGGGTTCGCCGTCGGGCTCGCCCTCACGATCGCACTGAACATCTTCTGGCTCTCCCGACTGGGCCGCATCATGCCGCGCTGGGTATTCCCGGCCATGCTCTGCATCTGCATTGCGGCGGCTCTCGGTGTGGTCGTGATGCGCGAGGCTGGGGGCAGATGGCCGCGGGCTACGTGGCTTCGTTGGACCGGCCTCGCCGTGCTGCCCGTCATGATCTGGCCTACCACCGCAGTCGCCCTGCGCTACCTGGATGCCATTACCGGACCTGACACCAGGACTATCGCGACTCGGTGGATCGAGCAACACATCCCGGCCGGCACGCCAATACTCATCGACGGCGCCACTTCCTCCAACGCGCAAGTGAGGCCAAACCGCGCAAGCACCTTGCGCATGCTTGCCAGCGCTCAGGGCATTGACAACCCCAAGTACGCGCACATCGACACGTACTATCAGTGCCAACTCGCCGCCGCGGAACGCTCGCCCAAGCCGGCGTACGATATCTACCGCCTCAGCCACGTGTGGTTTCGCCCCGCTGTCGAAGAGGACTCAGATCTGCCGGAGCGCCGCGATCAAATCAGCATCGTTCCGGGTCGCGACCTGATGATGCCCTTCGCCTACTACGTCCAACGGGGAGTTGAGTACGTAGTGGTGAGCCAGAGTTCGGTCGAGCGCTACGCCAGTGACAAGTATCCTCAGGACCGTCGGTTCTACCGCGACCTGTTCGCGGCGACTGAAGAGGTGGCGCGCTTCGAGCCGGACCAGACCGTTTCTGGCCCTACGATCATGGTGCTGCGCGTGCTGGACGCACCGGCCGCGGGGGGCGCTGATTCACCATGAAGATCGTGCTCGCACACAAGTACTTCTTCCGAGGGGGCGGGACCGCGACCTATCTGTTTGCGCTGCGTGAGCAGTTACATCAGATGGGCCACGAGACCATCCCGTTCACCGTGGCCTTCGAGCGCACCGCCGTGGACGAGTACTCGGAGTTCTACGTGTCGCCGCCCGATGGCGCCGCCCACGATCATCTCAAGGACATGAAGATGAGCCCGTGGCTGGCGCTCAGACTCCTGGCGCGCTCGACCTGGTCGGTCGAGGCCTACTACAAGGCGCGGGCGCTGGTGGAGGCGACGCAGCCGGACATCGCCTACGTGCATAACCTGTATACCTACATGTCGCCCAGCCCCATTGCGGCCTTCAAGGACGCGGGTATCCCCGTGGTCATGCGCGTCTCCGACTACAACATGGTCTGCCCCAGCATCCATCTGCTTCGCAACGGCGGCCCGTGCTTTGAGTGCATCGGCTCTGGCTATGCGCCGGCGATCGGGTACCGATGCCACAAGGGCTCGCTGTCGGCGACCGCAGCCCGGGCTGCGGCGATGATGCTCCATGACTCCGCCAAGGTGTACGAGCAGGTGGACCTGCTCATCACGCCCTCTCGCTTCATGGCGGATCTGCTGGTGGCCGCCGGCTACGACCCATGGCGTATCGCGTGCATCCCCAGCTTCTATCCCGCTGTGGCGCCGGGATGCACCGACGGTGAAGCTGAGGACGCGTACATCCTGTACTTCGGCCGCATCGCGCCCGAAAAGGGCCTCGAGTGCCTGCTTCATGCGCACGCACAGGTGGAGAACCCGCCGAGGCTGGTGATCGCCGGAGCAGACACGCTCAGTTACGCGCAGAGGCTGATGGAGCTGTCTGAGACACTCCGCTCGGACCTGGTCGACTTCGTCGGCTTCCAGGAGTCCGGAGCGCTGTCTGACCTGATCGCAGGGAGCTTGTTCACGGTGGTGCCGTCGATCTGGCCGGACAACTGCCCGATGAGCATTCTCGAGTCGTTCGCGCACGGCAAGCCGGTCGTCGCGGCGCGCATCGGCGGCATTCCGGAGCAGGTGACCGGCGACTGCGGCCTGCTCTTCGAGCCCGGCGACGTCGCCGAACTCGCCGCAGCAATGCACCGCCTCAGCAACGATCCGGTCTTGCGCACACAGATGGGCCAGTCGGCCCGCCGGAGACTGACCGAGGTGTACACGCCGCAGAGCCATGCGCAGACGCTGCTCAATCGCCTGGCCAAGCTTGCGCCGACTGAGGATACCGTCGCCGCACATCCAGTTGCCGCTCACTGCTGCGCGGCGAAGTGACAGTCTGACGTGCCACCGTGAGAGACGGCCATGAATGCGGAGCCTTATGACTGCCCGGACCGGCTGACGTGGGTTGGCGTCGAGGAGGGCATCCCGCGGTTCGTGCAGGCGCTGGAAGAGCAGGCGCAGGTCAGGGGCGAAGCGCGGCCGAGGATTACGTGGTGCGTGCGTTCCGACCTGCAGATGGAGCGCGTCTACGGCGACTGCGCCTGGCCGTTCCGTCGGTTCGAGGCGATGTGGCGGGAGCTTGAGGCCGCGGGCGACGACATCGCATGGCACCCGCACCTGTGGCGGTGGAGCGAGGACCACAACTGCTGGTACCAGGAGACTGAGGACGCGGACTGGATCGAGCGCTGCCTGCGCGCGGGCTACGCGACGATCTGCGAGGCCTGCGGTAGGAAGCTGCGCACGTGTCGAATGGGCTGGGAGTATCACAGCGATCTGACCATGGGCATCATCGACGAGTTGGGCATCGAGGTTGACCTGTCCGCCACGCCGGGGCGGCGCCGTCACGCCGTCGGCGACCGGGGCTCGATGCGTCACGGGGAGTTGGACTGGAGCATTACGGGCGCCGAGCCCTACCACCCTTCGCGTGCCGACTACCGCCGCCCGCCTCGCGACGGCGAGGCGGCGCTCTCGGTGCTGGAGGTGCCGCGCACCACGGCGCGCAGCGCGATCTGGGGCGTCGGCCGGGCGCTGTGGGGCGTGGCGAACGCGTTGCGTCGAGGCGACCTGGGGGCGATGGCCCGAATGAGCGACGTACGCGGCTACGTCCACGCGCCGCCACTGACCGCGCACCCGCGCGCGTTCCGGCCACTGCTGCGGCACTGGTCACGGCATGCATCGACCAACGGCTCACCCGCTGCGTTCGTCACGTGCTTCCACGCCGACGAGCTGTCGCCGGGCAGAGGGAGCGCCTACAGCTTCGGTAACGCGACGACCAATGCAGATGCTGTACTTGAGGCGGCTGGCAGACCGGTAGGCTCGGCTGCGTACAGGGAGTGGCTCGCTTGAGTGGAACGCAGGCAGCGGATTGCTGGTGGTTCGAGCACCTTGCGTGCCCGGATGATGGGTCATCGCCCCTGTCGGCGATCGCGGACACGAGAGAGGCCAGCGGGAAGGGGGGCGCCGGGCACCACGACGGTACGATGCTGGTTTGCAGTCGCTGTGGGCGTCGCTTCCCCGTGGTGAACGGGATTGTCTCAATGCTCCCCGCCTCCATGGCCGAGCTTGAACATGAAGCACAACTTGCCGACGAGTATTCGCAGCGGGAGATGCGCCTCCGAGACGAGGGTGCGGCGTCATACGAGTCCAACTACAGTCCCTATCAGAACTATGTAGAGCTTGAGCGTCTGCGCCGCGAGGCGCGCCTGGGCGCAGATACCTCGGTTCTTGACCTCGGCTGCGGTACCGGCAGGCTCACACGTGAGTGTCTCAGAGCCGGAGTTCGTGTGGTGGGGGCCGACCTGTCGCTCAGTGCTCTTGAGCAGGCGCGGGCTTCTGTGAAGCCGGGCGCTGGCACTCACCTCGGGCTCGTGCAGGCCGACGCTCGAGCGTTGCCGTTGCAGGCCGAGACGTTCGACCGCCTTGTCGCCTGCCAAGTTGTAGACCAGATCCCGGGGGGAGCTGTCCGGCGCCAAGCGCTGGCCGAAGCAGCCAGAGTACTCAAGCCGGGCGGACTTCTGGTGTTCAACGTGCACAACTTCGGCGTGCGCGAGCGCCGCATCGGCCAGAAGCACACCGGCCTCTCACTGGATGTGGACGAGCCCTATTTCCACTACTACACGACAGATGAAGTCGTCGGCGAACTGCCTCCGCAGATGCGGATGCTCCGCACCTTCGGGCTTCGCAGTCTCGGACGGAAGGGCGAGGCCCTCGGGGTCTGGGGGATCCTTGTCGAGCGCACGCTTGAGCGGACATTCCTGTCAAAGCACCTGGGGCGCTACCTCGTCGTCGTGGCACAGAAGACGGCCGCGTAGTGGCTCACTTGCCACGACAACGGAAGACTGCCAATGGAGACCATTGAGGAACTCGACGCAATGCGGCGCGACCTGTCGGCAGCCATCGGCCGGGCCAAGAAGGCCGGCGAGGATGCCAGCCACCTGATCGCGCGCCACCGTGAGATCGGGCGCAGGATCGAGCAACTGCGCCCGAACACGCCAGCGGCCAACGCAGACGGCCAGCCGCTGACGACGGAACTCATCTCTGATGTCGGACGCTTCGCGAACATGCGAGAGGAGTGGCGTGAGCTGGCTCGGCACGGGCACTGTTGCTCTCCGTTCCTGCTGTGGGAATGGCTTTACCCGTGGTGGGAGACATACGGGGACGGCAGGGAGTTGGCGTTGGTGACATGCCGCCATGGCGGTAAGCTCGTCGGCATCGCTCCGCTGATGTGGGGAGTGCGGCGCGGGCGCACAATCGACAGACGGACACTGGGCTTCATCGGCACTGGCGAGCGAGCTCTCGGGGACTACTTCGGCCTCATTCTCGCCCGCGGACACGAGGATCAGGTTAGGCTCGCGCTGCTCGAAGAGGTAAGCGGGGTCCTACATGATGGCCTGACCGCCGAGCTGACGCTGATGGCCGCGGACGGTGACATGGCGCGCTTAGTCGAGGCACTTGCGGGACGGGGCCTTGAGGCGATAGTCAGGCCACGCCGCAACAGCGTCTTGGTGACCTTGCCTGGCAGCTTCGAGGAGTTCGTCGAGTCTGTCCCAAGCCCCAGGCGGCGATCTTATTTGCGGAACCAAGATGAGGCCCTGAGAGGCCGCTTCAGCAGCATCGAGTACACGAGCGCGCGAACCGAGGCGGAAATGCTGGAGCTCATTGCCGCACTCAGTGGGTTCAGCAGGGAGCGTCTCACGGGTGACGGCACCGCAAGCGCCTGGGAAGAGGAGAGCTTCTGCCGATGCATGCTGCGCATATGCGCCGCATTCCTCGAGTGCGGCGGCCTTCGACTTGAGGGCCTGCGGCTCGATGGCGCGGTTGCGGCAGTGCTCATGGGCTTCGTGCATGGCGGCACGTACTTCCTCTACCAGATCAGCTTCGATCCGGGCTTCGCAGAGTTCAGGCCTGGACACTGCCTGATTGGCCACCGGATACGAGAGTCAATCCGCGAGGGCCTCACCAGTTTCGACTTCCTGGCCGGGGAGCATGGGTACAAGACGACCTACTCGGACGGGCGCAAGAGGCTGGCTGACGTGACTGTGTTCTGGCCCACGCCGCGCAGTCTGTGGCGCACGGGGCTGGGCTACATCGCCGAGGCGTGCAGGACTAAGGCGAAGTCCGTGTTGGGAAGGACCTGAGCGGCGAGAGGCATGACACGCGAGAGCCAGTTCGTGGTAACGGTGGACACCGAGGCCGACGATGAGTGGGCGGGCGCTGCGACTCGCACATACCGCAACCTGCTCGCGTTGCCCCGCCTGCAGAACCTGTGCGACGAGTTCGGCGCGCTGCCGACCTATCTCGTCACACACGATGTGGCTATGCATCCTGAAGGCTCGGCGATCATCCGTGACCTGGCAGCGACGGCACGCTGCGAGGTCGGCGCCCATCTGCACGCGTGGACGACGCCACCTCACGTGCCCCAACTCGAGCCGGATGCCCGGGCCCGACCCTACCTGTCGGAGTACGAGGCCGGCGTCCAGCGACGGAAGCTCGAGAACCTGACTGACGCCGTGACAGAGCTGAGCGGCAGCAGGCCGACCAGCTACCGCGGCGGTCGCTGGGACGTCGACATGACGTGTCTCGATCTGCTCGACGAGTTGGGCTACGCCGTGGACACGTCGGTGACGCCACTGGTGTCCTGGCGGCGCGCACGGGGGGTGACGAAGGGGGGGCCGGCGCACGCTCTGGCTCCTCAGGACGCCTACCGCCCGGCCAGGAACGACCTCTACCACACCGGCGATCATCCGCTGCTCGAGGTCCCGGTGACCATAGGCGCGTTGGGGCTACTGCAGCAGAGCGCTTTCGCGTGGATGGCCGCAGGCCTTGAGCATCGACGCTTGTTGTGGGCGGGCCCCAAGAGACTGATGGCCGCGACGGGGATTGCCGCGCGGGTCTGGCTGGACCCCGTCAGTACGTCCTCGGAAGACATGATCAAGCTGTGTTCATGGATGATGTCACGGGGCACCCGATGCCTCAACATGGCCTTCCATTCCAGTGAACTGGCCGCCGGGTGTGCACCCGATGTGCCCGATGACGAAGCGGCGGCGCGCGTGTGGCGAAGGTTGCGGGACGTCCTGGAGTTCGCCGCAAGCCAGCCTGAGATCGGCTTCAGCACGCTGACTGAACTGGCTGCGGCCCGTGGCGCAGGGCCGAAGTGCTACGCGGGAGTTGGGCAGACCTGAGATGGCAGTGAGCGATGCAGCAGCGTCAACAAGAGCCGTCAAGGACACCGCGAAACTGTTCTCCGCGCGTATGGCCACGGCCGCGTTCTCCGTGTTCTTCACGGGGTGGCTGCTTCGCCTGATTCCGACCGAGGAGCTGGCCGTGTGGCCGATTGCGGTCGCGCTCGCGGCCGCAGTTGAGGCCCTGGCCTCGCTCGGCATGGGTGACACCTTCGTCCGCCGCATCCCGAGATACCTGGCAGAGGGCAAGCGCGACGACGCGGGGGCCCTGCTGCGCACGGGCGTACTGCTTAACGTTGCTGCGTGCGCCGTCGCCACGGCGCTGCTCACGATCAACCCGAGGTGGACTGCCCAACACCTGATCGGCGACGCTTCGCATACCGCCATTGTCAGCAGTCTGGCGGCCATGGTCTTCCTTGCCGCCGTGGACAAGCGGCTCCATTGGGGCCTCACCGCCACTCAGCAGTTCGGTCGCATCGCGGTGCTGGATCTGTTCAGCCGCGTTGCCCGCATGCCGCTGGCGGTAGCGCTGTATGTGCACTATGGCCTCAGTGGGCTGCTCGTGGCATTCGCGATCGTTCCAGGGGCCTCATGTGTCGTCACGCTCGTCCTGCTGTGGCCCTACATGCGCAGATGCCACGGCTTCGCCCCGGTCGGCGGCCTGCTGCGCTTCTCGGCCGCCTACTACGGGGTGTCGATTCTCGGCTTCATGCGTGGACGGGCTCAGTACCTGGTGATTGGGATTCTGTCCAGCCCCGAGGTGCTCAGTCTCTACTTCGTGGCGAGCAAGGTCAGCGACTACCTGCGGGAACTGGGCGGCTTCGGTATTGGAGTGGTGACGCCCAAGCTGGCTGAACGGGGCGGGACGAGCCCCGAAGAGCGTCCGCGCATCCTGCAACAGTGCAGCCGCTATCTGCTGCTGATAATGCTGCCCATGCATGTGGCCGTGGCGGTGCTCGCGGTGCCTATCGTGCGGGTGTACGCCGGAGCCGATTATGCTGGCGCGGGGGCAATCCTCTCCGTGCTGGCCGCCTACACCTGGCTCCAGCTCGCCTACGATCTGCACCGCGCACACATCCAGGTGTACGCGCCACCCGTGCACCTGCTGATGCTTCAGGCGATCTCAGCCGGCGTGGACCTGTTGACCATGGCGACGCTGGTCGTGCTCCTGGGCGCTCTGGGGGCCGCCGTGGCAAAGCTCATCACCTATGCGTTGCTCAATGTGGTGGCTGGTGCTCTCCTGGCGCGGACGATGCCCCTGCGCTACGATCTGCAGGCACTCAGGTCCGCACTGTTCGCCGGGGCATTACTGGCACTCGCATGCTATGGGGTCGCCGCTTTGGCTCCGAGAGCCTCTATCGCAGTCCTGACGGGGTCCATCCTGGGCACGGCTGCATACACGGCGGCTCTGCGCGGTCGGGTGTCGGTCCGCGACCTCGATCTGCTCTTTGGCGCCCTCCCTGGCCGGGTGCGGGATGGCAGACCCGTCACGCTACTGAAGTCGATGGCGTCCCGCTGGCTGATGCCCGAAGCCAAGGTGGCGACCGCTACGGCTGGGGACGGTGCGACGTGAGAGCAGTCAGCAGGCTGACCGGGACGATGGACGAGGAGCACTCGCGACGAGGGCTGGTGGTGGCGGGCGTTGCCGGCGGACTGGTGCTCGTGTCCACGCTGCTCATGATGAGCTACGATGCGACGGCGGGAGCTGTGCTGCCGCTGGTGCTCGTGCTCTTCGTCATCATGATGCGCCAGCCGTGGGTGGTCTACGCCGTCACACTGGCTCACTTCTCGATACTGCCAATTGAGGCGCACTTCCTCGGATTCTACGTGCCCAACCTGACGCAGTTCCTCATCCCCGGGATGTTCCTTGCGATCCTGGCGACCAGCGTGGCGAGGAAAGACTGGGGCACCTTCAGGATCAGGACGGGCGACGTGTTCGTGTTGGGGTTCATCGTGGTTGCGGTTCTCGGGATCGCGCTGGAGCCTGGGTATCAGAACTGGAAGACATTCGGCAACCAGGTGCTGTTTGCCGTCATGCTCTATTTCGCGACCAGATGGCTCCAGATCGATCGTGCGAAGCTTCGTCTCGTTCTCAAGTGGGTGCTCATTGCTGCCGGCTTCATGCTCGCCGACCTGGCGCTCGTGCAATTGCTGCATGTTGGCCGCCTCTGGGACGGGGCAGGCCCGCTGGGCAGTCTCTCGGACCAGGCGACCTACAGTGCCCTGTTCCCGCCGCTGTTCATCTACATGGCTGTGACGGTTGAGGAGGACGGAACGGAACGCCAGCGCTGGTGGTGGCTCGCACTCGCCCTGATCGGGGTAATCGCGACCGCGGGCGTAAAGGAACGCAGCGGCGTCGTCGCGGGGCTGCTGGCCGTACTGATCTGCCTGTGCCACCCTCGGATGTTCAGATATGTCGCGGTCGGCATCGTCCTTCTCCTCCCAGTGGGCGCGTGGTGGCTGAGCACTTCCGTCGGGAGCGAGGTGCACTCCCGCTTCGCGGACGACAAAGACCCCATGCTCAGACGCCGCATCTACGTCGGCAAGGCGATCGACTACATCAACTCCGATCGCTGGGACCCCATCCTGGGCACCGGCTTCTGGCGGCTGAAGCGACTCTCCAACGATATGCTCTCGACAACTGAAGTCGTCTGGGACCCGAACCAGCGGTGTTGGCGCACTGCGTGGGAACTCGGACAGCGCCCCATCCACTGCGCACCGGTGACGATCTTCGGCGAGTACGGCTATGCCGGCGCCTTCTGTCTCGTCGGGCTCGCCGCGTGCGTGGTCGTGTCCATCGTGTTTGCGGCGCATCGCGCGCGGCGTCTGGGCGCGGTGTTTGACACGACCTTCCTCGTTGCACTTGCGGGGAGCGGCGCTGGCCTCCTGGTCAACGCACTCTTCCACAACACCGACACCGTCTTCCCGGTGACGTCGCTGTTCTGGGCCACAACCGGGCTGTTGATCGGGCATCCGGACGCTCTCATCATCAAGCGCCCGCAGGCGGGGGAGGAGGTCGAGGATGGCGCGCGTACGCCAAGGCGACCAGCAGCCGGCAGCTAGCGAACCCGTGTCCATCGGCTTCGTCGGCACCCATCCCGGCCTCCCGCGTCTGCTGACGGGCGTCGGGCCGGAGAAGGTCGGCGGCGCCGAACTCCAGCTCAGCCTGCTCTGTGCCGAGCTGGCCCGCCGAGGGCATCGCGTTACTCTCGGCGTCGGTGGCTACAAGGGCGTGCGCGATGCACAGACACCCGATGGCGCTCAGGTCCGGGTCCTCTACGCCCTGGGCAACGGTCAGTCGCAGGCCTGCAAGCTCATTCGTCCCGTGCAGTTGCTTGCCGGGCTGCGCCGCATGGCAGCCGACACCTACATCGTGATGGGCGCCGGCGCGCAGGCGGGGATCGTCGCAGGCTACTGCCGGGCCACCGGGCGCAGGTTCATCCTCTGGCTGGCCAGCGACACCGACGCGACCTGCCACATCGACGGGCTGTCGCGCGTGCCGCCATCCCAGCGATGGCTGGCGCATCGCGGTCTGCTGTGGGCGGACGCGATTGTCGCCCAGACGCGTGCGCAAGCCGACGCAGTTCGGAGACATACGGGGCGCGAAGCAGTGGTCATCCCCAACATCTGGCCTCACGAAGTCGGCGTGGCCGAGACCCCCGCCGACACCTACGCGCTCTGGGTGTCCAACATCCGGCCGGAGAAGCGCCCGGAGATGCTGCTCGACATCGCGGAATCTCTGCCCGACATCCCCTTCGTCATGGTCGGAGGGCCCGTCAGGGGGTACGAGCAGCTCTATGACGAGACTCAGGCCCGAGCGGCGGGATTGGCCAACGTCTCGTTCCTGGGCTTCGTGCCGATTGACGAGGTGGGCAGGTACTTCGCCGATGCGGCACTACTCGTCAACACATCGGCGGTGGAGGGCTTCCCCAACACCTACCTGCAGGCATGGGCGGTCGGGAAGCCCGTGGTGGGCAGCTTCGACCCTGACGGCATCATCGCCGAGCACGGCCTGGGCGCGCATTTTTCGGACGCGCGAGAGGCGACAGCCGCGATCCGCGAACTGTGGAACGACAATACCAGACTATTGGAGATGGGCAGCGCCGCGGTGACCTACGTTTCTGTGCACCACAGCGCACAGGTTGTGGTCGAGAGTGTTGAGAGGTTGGTTCAGCGACCATGAGCACCGCCACGAGGGCCGAACGCGCAAGCCCGGCAGCAGGCTCGCTCGAGCACCCGTGTGGAGCAGGTTTGGCCATCTGCTTTGTGTCTCTCTGGCGGGGACCAGCCGAGCTTCGCCTGGGTGTCGATGACACGGACGTTGGCGGTGCCGAAGTCCAGCTGGTTCAGTACGCCCGCCTGCTCGAGGAGGCAGGTAACACCGTCAGCTTCATCACCGAGGGGATCGACGGGAGAGAAGAGGCCATCAGCCCCGAAGGCATTCGCGTGCTGGCCGCTCTCACACCCGGCGACCGAGGGAAAGGACCGGGGTTCGTCGCCAAGTGGGCACGCGTGTGGCGCGCCATGCGCAGAGCCGACGCGGACATCTACATCACTCGAGCCAGTGGCTGGCTGCCCGCCGCAACGGCGCTGTTTGGCCGTGTGGCAAGGCGCAAGTCGGCCTTCTGGACGGCTTCGCGCATGGATCCCGACAACTATGTGTGTCGCGGCGGTTGGCCACTGCATATCTGGTGGCTCTACCGCTATGGAGTGCGAGCAAGCGATCTCGTCCTGGCCCAGACAGAGGAGCAGCGGGACGCCATCGCCCATGCCTCGGGCAGGCCCGCTGAGCTTTGCCGGAACGTCTGGAGCGTCCCGCCTGAAGGAGCGCCATCTGGCAAGAGTGGTGTCCTCTGGGTCGGCAACATGCGCGAACTCAAGCGGCCTCACATGGTCATCGATGCTGCCGAGAGACTCCCCAATGTGCAATTCACGTTGGTGGGCGGCCCCCATCCCGACGCACCGAGGCTCTTTGAGGAGGTCCGTGCACGCGCCGTACAAGTCCCCAACGTTGAGGTTGCAGGGCATGTCCACTTCAGTAAGACGGGGTATTACTACGCGAGCGCCGAAGTCCTGGTGTGCACCTCAACTACTGAGGGCTTCCCCAATACTTTCCTACAGGCGTGGGCGTCGGGAACGCCAGTAGTCTCCACTATCGACCCAGATCGCGTGATCACCAGGATGGGTCTCGGCCGACACGCGGAGACCGTGGATGAGATCGTGGAGGCCATCCAGGATCTGCTGTCTGATCCAGGCGAATACGCGGCCACACAGCAACGATGCCGCGACTATGTGCGAGAGTCCCATAGCCCCGAGGCGGTGGTCGAGAGACTGCAGGCTCTGCTCACAGAGTGTATTGGCGAACAGGAGGGAAGGACATGAAGGTGATGGTGACGGGTGCAGCGGGATTCATCGGACACCATGTTGCGCATCATTTGGCGGATGCCGGACATGACGTCCTCTGCTTCGACCTAAATGAAGTGGAGGGAATGCCGTCGGTCAACGGGGATTTCCGCCGCCCTGAGGACCTAGCCTGCCTGGGAGACTGTGATGCCCTGTGCCACATCGGAGCCATCGGCGATGTGTACGTGGCCGCAGAGGATCCGATCCTGGCGTACGAGACCAACGTGATTGGTACGGAGCGGATCGTCCAGGCGGCCAATGAGCACGGCATCTCCCGCCTTGTCTACGCCTCGACTTGGGAGGTGTACGGGGAGCCGCAGTACCAGCCTCTGGATGAGCGGCACCCGACCAACCCAGACCATCCCTACAACATCTCGAAACTTGCCGGAGAACTGGTTGTCCGCAGTGAACTGAACCAGGTGCCGTCGGTCGCGTTGCGACTCGGCACGGCCTACGGCCCTGGTATGCGTGAGAACGCGGTTATCCCGCTCTTCATGAAGCTGGGCCTGCAGGGCAAGGGCATCACGATCCAGGGCAAGGGCGTGCAGTTCCGTCAGTTCACGCATGTGCGTGACATCGCCAACGCCTTCGAATTGGCCCTGACCAATGGGCCGGAGCGCGGCGTATTCAACGTTGTCGCTCCTGAGAAGACGACAATCGTGGGCCTCGCGGAACTCGTGAAGCTCCGCGTCCCGACCATGGAGATTGCCTTCGCGCCCGCACGCGCGGGCGATGTGCCGCCGGCAGAGGTCATCTCAGAGAAGGCACGTCGAGACTTGGGATGGGTCGCCGAAGTGCCCTTCGCAGATGGCTTCAACGAGCTGTTCGACCTCATGGCAGAGAAGTATGGGTAGACGCGAGCCGAACCACTGCGCGACGATCGCAGGGGAGTTGCGCCAGATGCGCAGCCATGCGCGAGACAACCGGTGGGTGCTGGCTGCGGTGCTGCTAGTGGCGCTGGCAGTCGCCACCCTCGGCTTCGAGCCGCAGCTCGAACCAGGCGGCGACAACGCCGAGTACCTGTTACTTGCGCAGTCTCTGGTCAACGGGACCGGGTGGCATCAGATCGGTACGCCCGGGATGCCGGTCGAGACCAAGCGCTGGCCGGGTTATCCGGTCTTCCTCGCCGCCTGCATATCACTGGTCGGGGACAACCTGGGCGCACTCAAGATCACATCGATGCTGTCCATGCTCGGAGCAGTCGCGCTGGCCTGGTTGCTGCTGCGCCGAGTGTCGCCGACGTCGTCGTGGGTGGCCGGCGCGGGCCTCCTGCTGTTCGTCCTGAACGAGGACACGGTCCATCGCGCGAGCACGCTCTACGCCGAGATGTTCTTTGTCCTGTTGAGCATCGCCGGCCTGGTGGCGCTTGAGCGCGCATCCGACCGCGATGCACCGTGGTGGCGCTGGGGCATCCCGGCCGCACTCCTGTGCGCGGCGGCCATCTACGTGCGACCGCACGGGCTGGCGCTGATACCCGCTGCCTTCGCGTTCCTCGCGCTGCGCAGGCGGTGGTGGGCCGCATTCGCAGTGCCGGGGCTGATCGTGATCGCGCTGCTGCCGTGGGTGTGGCGGCAGACGCAGGCCACGTCCGGCGGCCAACACACGTATGTCTCCGCCACGCTCAGCAGCACCGAGGAGGACCTCGCCGGCGCATCCGGACCCGCAATGTACGCCTACCGTATGGTGCGCAACGGCGCGGCTCACTTCCTGTCGGCGGGCCAGCTTGTCCTCGCGCGACCAGCGCACATCTCGTTCACGCCGGACACGCCATTGCCGCCGACAGGCTCGGCCGGTGCGGCGACCGACGGTGCCTCGGTGTCAGACCAGGCGGACGACGAGCCTGCTCGCGAGGGCATCGGCGTGGCCAGGATGTCGCGCTATCTCCTCGCCGCCATTGTGTTGCTCGGAGCGATCGTAACCTGGCGCAGTTCGGGCAGCGCCATCCACTGGTACATCATCTTCACCATCGCGTTGCTGCTCGTGACGCCGTGGCCGCGCGGGCGCTACCTATTCCCGCTGCTGCCCTTCTTCACGTGGTTCCTGGTCGAAGCCATCCTGTGGCTTGCAGGACGGCTGGGACCATGGCTTGGCTCCGCACGCGCGCAGAAGCTCGGATGGACAGGTGTCGGCGTCGCCATCGCGCTCGCGGCCCTGCTCACGAGCATGTCGGTCTCCCAGCAGCTTATCGTCAACCTGCGGTGCCGCGGCCTGCCCTGGTACGCTCCGGAACG
>JALGVA010000086.1 GCA_029820295.1 Candidatus Zipacnadia bacterium | reverse complement strand
GGCGCCGCCATGGGCGCGGGCGCGGCCAAGGCCGGCTCGGGCGCGGCCTTCTCGGGCGCCTCCTCCGCGCCGGCCACCATCGGCGCCTCGGCCAGCGACTCCATCGCCTCCGCCGCCGGTACGGACGGGCGCAGCACCACCGGCTCGGGCTCAGAGATCGGCGCGGCTACGGGCTCCGGCTCGGGCTCGGGCGGCAGCACGGCCAGCTCGGGCGCGGGCTGGGGCTCAGGCTCAGGTGCGGGCTCAGGCTCCGGAGCAGGTTCCGGCTCAGGCTCGACGACATCGGCCGGCTGCTCCTCAGCGGGCTGCTCGACCTGCTCGGGCGCGGGGCGCGGCCGGCGCACACGGCGCCGGCGCACCACGCGGCGAGTGACGGTCCTGCGCGGGCGCTGCGTCACCTGCGGCCGCGGCTGGGGCGGCGGTGGGGGCGGGGGCTTGATGAAGGTGACGAACTCGACCGC
This sequence comes from Candidatus Zipacnadia bacterium, assembly GCA_029820295.1. Lineage (GTDB taxonomy): Bacteria > Armatimonadota > Zipacnadia > Zipacnadales > UBA5352 > JALGVA01. The sequence continues at coordinate 20,240 of JALGVA010000086.1, read as the reverse complement.
GGTCTCCGTCACCCGGCGCAGCGCCTCGGTGCGCACACGGCCGATCGTGCCGCCCATGGGTACGGTGAGGAACACGATGACGTGAATCATCACCGAGCAGAAGAACGCCCACCTGAAGCCCGCCCGGTTGGTCATCTGCGCCTCCTCATTCCCCCTACACGTGCTCTACGGCTCGACCACGATCGCCCCCGGCGTCCCGGCCTCGACCTCCGCCGCCAGCGTGATGTCGGCGCCGAGCTGCTTCGCGGCGTCCATGACGGTGACGATGGTCCCGTAGGGGACACGCTCGTCGCCGCGGATGGTCACGCCCTTGACGTCCGCCTGTGCGAACTCGGCGCGCAGGGCCGGCATCAGGTCGCCCGGCTCGATCCAGTTCTCGTTGATGCGCACCTGCCCGTAGCGGTTCACCCACACGGTCACCTCGCGTTTGGGCAGCGACTCCGAGGTCATCGCCCGGGGCAGGATGATGTCCAGCCCGGTGTCGCGCGCGAAGGTGCTGGTGAGCATGAAGAAGATGATCAGCAGGAAGGCAACGTCGGCCATCGTCGCCATGGGCAGCGGGCTGAGCGGCTGCAGGCGCGATCTAAGCTTCATCGCGCATCGCCCTCCCCATCAGCTTCGCCACGCGCGTCCCTGCCAGCTCCATCCCCAGCGCGAGCCCGTTGACGCGCGACACGAACACGCTGTAGGCGATGAAGCACGGGATGGCGACGATCAGGCCCGACGCGGTCGTGATGAGCGCCTCACCGATGCCCGCCGCGACCACGCCCGGCTCCCCCAGTCCCGCCTGGGCGATGGCCGTGAACGCGCGGATCATGCCGCTGACCGTGCCCAGGAAGCCGATCAGCGGCGCGACGTTGGCGATGGTCGCCAGCACCGGCAACCCCGCCTCCAGCGCCGCCAGCTCCGTGGCCCCCGCCGCCTGCGCGGCCTCGAGGGGCGTCTCGCCCGGGTGCTCGGAGGCGCCGATGACCGAGCGCAGCACCGCCGCCACGGCCGCCGACGAGCCGGTCAGGCGGTGCCGGGCCTCCTCGGTCTCCCCGTCCTCGACCAGCTTCGCCACATCCTCCACCAGCGCCTGCGCGCCGCGCCCGGCGAGGTAGAGATTCACGATCTTGTAGATGATAACCGCCAGCGCGACCACCGAACAGATCAGGAGCGCCCACATCCATGAGCCGCCCCGCACGAAGTAGTCCAGCAGCGCCGAACGCGCCGCGATGTCAGCCATGCACATGACCCCTTTGCTGATCGGTTGGCGCGACGTCCGCGCCGCGCCCGGTCACCGGTGTGTCACTGCAGCGCCTGCAGGCGCTCCTGCGCCTGCGCGACCCACTGCGTCTGATCGGCGTAGTCGTTGACGATCACGCGGTAGCTCTTGATCGCGTTCTCGGTCTGCCCGAGCTGCTCGTAGCACTGCCCGGCGGCGTACTGCGCCATCGCCGACCACTCGGGCGCCTGGTAGAGGATCGCGACCTTCAGGAACTCCTCGGCCGCCCCCGCCACGTCGCCGCGGTCGCGCATGGTCGCCGCCAGCTCGTAGTGCGCCTCCACCGCCACCTGTCCGGCCCCCACCATCGCCTGTCGCAGCGCGGTCTCGGCCTCCGCGTAGCGCCCCAGCGCCCGGTAGCTGCGCCCCAGGCCAAGCTGCGCCGCCGGAGCCACCTCGTGCTCCGGCCAGCTCTGCGCCACCTGCGCGAACGCCTGCGCCGCCTCCTCGGGCTTCTGCAGGCCCAGCAGCGCCCGGCCCAGCAGCTCCATCGCCCAGGCCCCGCGATCGCCCTCGCCGGGCTGAGCGCGCAGCGGCTCGAGCAGCGCCACCGCCTGCTCATACTCGCCGCGATCGACATGTACCCGCGCCGCGCGGTAGCGCGCATCCGCCGCCACCTCGGCATCCGGCGACGCCGTCGCCACCGCCGTGAACAGCGGCAGCGCCTCGTCCCGCTTGTCCTGGCGCAGCAGCGCCCACGCCAGCCCGTACCTGGCCGCCACGGCCACCTCGGCGTCGGGGTAGCCGTCCACGATCTCGCGGTAGAGCGCCTCGGCGCCGGCATAGTCCTCGGCGTCGAAGAGCTGCGCGCCCGCCGCGACCATCCCGTCAAGCGCCAGCGCCGCCGCGGGGGAGTCGGGGGAGTCCGTCAGCACGGTGCGCCACGTCGCCACGGCCTGCTGCACGTCGCCGTCGAGCCGGCACCAGCCTACGCCCACCCGGGCGTAGGGCGCGGTCTCGCCCTCGGGGTCGGCGGCCGCCGCCTTCTCATACAGCGGCAGCGCCTCGGCCGGCTTCTCCTGATCGCGCAGCGCCTCGGCCACGCGGTAGCACGCGAAGGCCAGCGTCGGCCCGGGCGCCTGGTCGCGCTCGAGGCGTGCCACGAGCTGCAGGGCCTGGTCGGTCTCGCCGCGCGCGGCGTGCATGGCCGCCAGCGCGGCCGCCGCGTAGCCGGCGTACTCCGAGCCACGCTCGGCGTCCACCAGCGCGCGGTAGTGCGCCTCCGCCGCCGCCGGGTCACCGAGGTTCTCCTCGCAGACCCCCAGCAGGTAGGTCGCCTCCGCCGCGTGCGTGGACTCGGGGTGGTTAGCCAGCAGCAGCGTCAGCATGGCCTTCGCGGCCTCGTGGCTCCCGGCGTCGAAGTGCGCGCGGCCCACGCGGTAGGCCAGCTCGGCGGCCACCTCCGACGTCGGGTCCTCGCGCACGATCGCCTCGAGATCGGCCAGCGCCTCGGGCGAGCGGTCGTTCTCGTAGCGCGCCCACTGCAGCGCCGCCAGTGCCTGGCGGCGCGTCTCGGTGTCCTCGACCGCGCCCATCGCCGCCTCGTAGGCGGTCATCGCGGCGTCGTGGTTGCCCGCCGCCGCCTCAAGCTGCGCGATGTGCAGCCACGCGTCGCCCACGCGCGGGCTGTCGGCATGGCCGTCGATGAGCGCCCGGAAGCTCGCCAGCGCGCCCGCGTTGTCCCCCTGCTTCTCCTGCGTCACGCCCAGCCAGTAGAGCGCGTCGGGCGCCCACTTGCTGTCGGCGGTCTGGGCGACCGCCTGATAGGCGGCCGCCGCCTCGGGCCAGCGCTCCAGGTGGAAGAGGCTGTCGCCGATGCGCAGCGGCGCCTCCGCCGCGGCCGGGCTGTTGGGGTAGTGCTCGACCACCGACGCCCAGGCCGCGCGCGCCTGCTCGTAGCGTTCTTCCTGGAAGTGGCAGCTCGCGATGCCGAACTGCGCGGCGGCGGCGTAGGGGGAGTTCGGGTGCTTGTCCAGCACCGACTGGTAGTCGGCGATGGCCTCCTGGAACTGGCCGCGGCTCTGGTGGGCGCGCCCCAGGAAGTAGCCTGACTCCGCCGCCACCGGGCTGGTGGCGTGATCACGCACCACGCGCGTGAACTGCTCGGCGGCCTCGGCCGGACGGTCGAGCTGCAGATATGCCAGTCCGGTCGAGTAGATCGCGTAGGGCACGATGTTGTCCTGCAGGCCCCGGGCGAGCGCATCCTGATAGGCCGCCGCCGCGTCCTCGTAGCGCTCGAGCTGGTAGTAGCACTCCGCGCGCCAGTAGGCCGCGTCGCCCGCGTGTGCGCTGTTGGGGAACTTCGTCAGCAGCGAGCCGTAGGCGGCCGCCGCCTCGTCGTAGCCGCCGGCCTTGAATTGCGCGTCGCCCAGCCACAGCCAGGCCAGCTCGGCCTCGGGGCTGTCGGGGAAGCGCTCGGTGACCTGCGCGAACAGCGGCGCCGCCTCGGCGTAGTGGCCCAGGCGGAAGTTGCACTCGCCCGCGCGGAACAGCGCCAGCGACATGTTCGGGTGGTTGGGGTAGGCCTGGATCAGCGCGAGGTACTTCTGCAGCGCCAGTTCGTAGTTCTCCTGGCCGTACAGGCCCTCGGCGAAGGCGAAATCCTGCTCGGCCTGGGTATCGGCCTGCGCCCATGCCGGGAGGCCGGGGCAGGCGAGGAGTGCGGACAGCACAAGCGCGGACGCGAGGACGCGCGCGGTCGGAGAGAGGTCCGGACGTGCCATGCGAGCCTGACTCCCCTTCGCCCCCCTCGGAGTGGACGGTGCGGGCCGGTCGGGTCTCGGCCGGTCTTTTGGTAGGCTTAGAGACACCGGTGGCCCGCGATGGTTCCCTGGGAGTTCGCCGGCGCGAACTCGATGCGGGACGGTGCGGGCTGCGTCGCGTGTCTTCGTGGGTATTTGCTGCGTGCGATGCGGGGCGTTGTCGTTCGGTCGTTGTCGTCGCGCGCCCGGCGCCCTCGCTGGCGGTGCGCCCCATCAGGGGCGCCGTCGGTGCCGCCAGAGTCGTCTTCGCAGCTTGCTCGAACATGGGAGAGGTGGCGTGCAGGTTCGCCCGCCTCGCGCCCGGAATAGCCTGGCGGTCCGCCATCGCTATGCCACGGAGCCTCCCACCATGCCTGAGCTGCGAGCGACGCCGCAGGGGCCGATGACCGCGGACGAGATGCGCCGCGCCTTCGGCCGGGCCGAGCTGACCCCCACCGAGCCGGTGGTCGCCGGGAGTCTCGGCACCTGGCGGCTGGTCTATCACGTCGGTGAGTACGGCCTCGACGACGGCGGCACGCTCATGATCTCCTGGCGCTTCGCCACGGACTGGGGCCGGCCGCAGTTCGACGACCCGGCCGCCCCCGACTACTGCTCGCTGGCGACCGACGGCCGCGCGGCCCTGCGCGGCCGCTTCGACACCAAGGCGGGCGTGCGGCCGTGGCGCAAGTCCACGGTCATCGATGTCTACGACGACGGCCTGCTCGCGGGCGAGACCATCACCGTGACCTTCGGTGACACCGCCGGCGGCTCGCCGGGCTCGCGTGCCCAGACCTTCTGCGAGGACAGCTTCGAGTGGCGCGTCGCCGTCAACCCTTTCGCCACCGGCGAGTTCATCCTGCTGCCCGACCCGCCCGAGATCGAGGTGATCTCGGGCCCGGCCAGCCGCCTGGTGTGCATCGTGCCCTCGCGCGCCAACGTCGCCGAGCCGGTCGAGGTGGTCGTCAAGGCCGAGGACGCCTGGGGCAATCCCGCACGCGGCTACGCGGGCACGGTGCAGCTCGACGCGCCGGGCTTCGCGGGCCTGCCGGAGAGCTACGCCTTCACGCCGGCGGACCGCGGCGTGCATCGCTTCCCCGCACACGCGACCGACGTCGGCGAGCACCGCGTGACCGTGCGCGACCGTGCCCTCGCGGACGCCGCGGTGAGTAACCCACTGGTCGCGCCGCTGGAGATGCTGACCACGCGCGTATTCTGGGCGGATCTGCACGGGCAGTCCGAGGAGACCGTCGGCAGCAACACCGCCGAGGACTACCACCGCTTCGCCCGCGATGACGCCGCGCTCGACGTGGTCGGCCACCAGGGCAACGACTTCCAGGTCACCGCGGAGAACTGGGCCGAGTTCCAGCGCCTGGCGCGCGAGTACACGCAGCCGGGGCGCTTCGTCGTGCTGCCGGGCTACGAGTGGTCGGGCAACACCGCCGGCGGCGGTGACCACAATGTCTACTGGCCGGCGCCCGACCGGCCGATCTTCCGCTCCTGCCACGCGCTGATCCCCGACAAGTCCACGGTGGACAGCGACCGCTACCCGATCGAGCGCCTCTACGAGGAGCTGCGGGTGCGCGGCGGCATCGCCATCGCGCATGTGGGCGGGCGGCGCGCGGACCTCTCGCGCCACGACCCCGAGGTGGTGCCGCTGGTCGAGATCTACTCGGCGTGGGGGCAGTTCGAGTGGATGCTGACCGAGAGCCTGGCGCTGGGCCATCGCGTGGGCGTGGTCGCGGGCAGCGACGGCCACAAGGGCCGCCCGGGTGCGAGCTACCCCGGGGCATCGCAGTTCGGCGCCTACGGCGGCCTGACCGGGATCATCGCCGAGGAGTTGACGCCCGAGGCGATCTTCGCGGCCCTGCGCGCGCGCAGTTGCTACGCCACCACCGGCCAGCGCATCGTGCTGCGGGTGCAGCTCGACGGCCACCCGATGGGCTCGGAGCTGCGCACCGGCGGCCCGGTCACACTCGCCTGCCACGTGGCGGGCACGGCCGCCATCCGCTCGGTCGAGGTGCTCCGCGACGCCGAGGTCGTGCACGTTCACGATCCGCTGGCCGAGGCGCCGCTGTCGAACGATCTGGTGCGCGTGATCTGGAGCGGCGCGCGCATCCTCGGCCGCGACCGCGCCACCGTCTGGGACGGGCGCATCAACGTCGAGGGCGCAACCATCGAGGAGGCGGTCGGCTACGCCTTCGACGGCCCGCAGGAGGGGCTGACGGAGGTGACCGGCTCTTCGGTCGCGTGGGAGTCGATCACCACCGGCGACGAGGACGGGGTGACACTGCGGCTCAGCAACGTGGAGCACGCGCGGTTGCGCTTCCGCTCAATGCCGGCGGAGTTCGAGTGCCGCCTGGGCGACCTCGGCCGCCAGCCCTTCGTGGTCGATGCGGGGGCGATCGAGCAGCGGGTGATAGTGCAGCGCCTGCCCGCGGGCGAGCCGCCGCGGTCGGTGACCTTCACGTGGTCAGACGCCCCGCCGCCGGGAGCCAGCGCCTACTGGGTGCGCGTGTCTCAGGACGACGGCGCGCACGCGTGGTCGAGTCCGGTGTTCGTGGAGCGGGGGTGACGCGAAGTCATCTCGTTCCGTGGCATGGGCGCCTCGCCCGTGGGCCGTTGCGCGGGGGCGCGGGCCGACAGCAGCGGCCGACGGCTACGGCACAGGCCGGCGCGGGGGCTGGCCTCTCCAACGGTAACGGCGAACCGCCGCGCGTATCCGGTCGATGCCGCGCGCGGCCGTTCGCCGTCGTCCCCGTCGTTGCCGTCGTTCCCTTCGTCACCTTCGCTGCTGCCGTTACCCTTCGATCTCGGCGATGCACTGCTCGGCGCTCTTCCCGCCGTAGATGATGCCCATCAGCCCCGGGAAGTAGCGGTCCACAGTGAGCACGTTCGCGTAGACCAGGTGTCGGATCATCTCGTTGGTCATGTCCTGGGCGGGCGCCATCACCGACGACTTGAAGCGGGTCTCGCCGTCAGAGAAGTCAAACTCGAAGTTGCCCACGATCAGCCCGTAGTTGGCCATGTGCAGGAACTTGGCGACCTCGGGGCGCTTGTCGTCGGGCGTGTTGTTGGGGAACAACGAGTAGATAATGAGCTGCTCCGCCTCCTCCTTGGCCTGGGCGAAGATCGTCCAGTTGCCGTTGTCGCCGGAGAACCCCAGGCGCAGGATGGTCTCGCCCTCCAGCTCCGAGTAGTTCCAGTCATCCACGTCGAAGAACTGTTTCATCTTTTCGAATATGACGCCCATTGGTCGCCCTCCCTGCTGCAGGTTTGCGCCCGTGAATTGACTCAACCGGCCGCCCGCCCCGACCGGATCGCGTCCGGTGCTATCCGCCCCCTTCTTCCTCGCCTGCCGCCCGCTCCAGCGCCGCGGTCGGGTCCATCTCCTCGTGAACCACGTAGACCACTGCTCGGGCCATGAGCGCCGGGTCCGTCGCCTCCGGGTAAAGCACATTGCGGCCCACCAGGCAGCCGCGCACGTTCGGCCCGGCCTGCATCCCCGCCGCGAACTCCGCGAGCACCGCCCGTTGATCCTCCCGGGCGGCGCCGCCCAGCATCAGGATCGGGCAGCTCGTCGCGCCCGCCACCTGCTCGTAGCCCTCGCAGTACGGCAGCTTGAGCCAGGTGTGCAGCGAGCTGTTGCCCAGCGCCACCACCACCGAGACCGCCTGCACCAGTGCACGCGGCGTGCGTACCGCCTGATAGCCGCTCTCGGTGCGCTCCACCACGAACGCCTCGATGAAGGCCAGGAGCTTGTTCGCCACGCACCCGTCAACGGCCTTCGCGCAGGCCGCAAGAGTTTCCAGGGATTTAGAGTCGCCCGGGTCGATGCGCACCATCATCTTGCCGCCGTCGAGTCCCGCCGCGGCCAGCCCCGCCGCGTCGTAGGCCGTGAAGCGGTCGTCGAGTTCGAAGGCGGAGCCACTGAGCCCGCCGCGGTTCATGCAGCCGATCAGCACGCGGTCGGTGAGCAGGCTGGGGCCGCCCGCGCGCGTGGCCAGCAGGTCGAGGCCGGTCAGCTCCTCGAGCACGTCCGGCGCGCCCATGACGCCATCGACGGCGCTCGCCGCGAGCACGCGCATGATGCGCGCAAGGTAGTCACGGCGGTCGCCCATGCGCCCGTCCTCGCCCTGCACGTCCAGCAGCATGCGCGCGGGGTGGTCGGCGGCGAGGATGACCAGCCGGCCGTCGGGTGAGATCGGCCGCCGGCGGTGGCGGCGCCGTGCATGCCCGACGATCGCCTCCGGGTCGTTCACGCGCAGCTCGACCAGTGCCGCCCAGCTTTCGTCGGTGATCAGCTCACGAGGGTCGAAATAGCTCATTGCGTCGCTCCAGGTGCGTCGGTCGCGTGGCTCAGAATCGCGTCAGGCTCAGGTCGTCGAACCAGTACGTGCCCGGGCGGTGCACGAACACCGTCACCGTGAAGCGCCTGGTGCCCGGCAGCGTGCGGAAGATGTGGATGTGGTCGGCCCACGCGCCCTCCGCCGGCTCGGCCGGCGAGCGCTCCCACGAATACTCGCTGCTCTCAGAGACCGCCCGGCCGTCGGCGTCGCGGAAGATTATGCGGGTGATGGGCATGTCCGCCGGCCGCCCCTCGCCGGGCGCGCCCAGCGGATCGGCGTAGTAGCGCATCGCCAGCCGGTAGTTCCCCGGCTCCACCGATGCCGGGTACCAGCCGAAGGTCGCGTATGAGTCCGCGCCGACGGTCACCTTGATCGACCGCGCGCCCTCGTAGGCGCGGTCGTCGGCGATCTCGACTGAATACTCGCCGCTCCCGCCCACGCGCAGCACCTCGGCGGCGTCGGTGCCGGCCTCGTAGCGCTCCGGGTCCCACCTGCGCAGGATGTTTTCGCCGGTCGCCTCGGGCGCCCTCCCGAAGCTCAGCTCGCCGAACCTTTCGGGCTGATGGTAGCCGCCGAGAGTGGGGGAGAGCGCCTGGTACTCGTCCGGGTCCGCGGCACGGCGTGTGCGATGCAGGTTGGCGCGCCAGCGCTCGCCCTCGGCGGGCGCGGGCACACCCAGCGTGGCGAACGGGATGGCGATCTCCACCGCCCAGCCGTCGTCGCCGCGCCCCACCGCGTGCCGCCACGCGCCGGTCCACTCGACGTCGTGCGTCTGCGGATCGGCCGAGCGCGCGTCATAGGTCGTGTCGCCCGCGCTGACCGCCAGGTGGAAGTAATCGCTCCCGTCGCCATCGGGGTCGAGCAGCACCTCGACGTTGTCGGTGCGGAACAGCTCCGGGCTGTCGGGGCCCAGCGCCGGCGTCTCGACCTCCGCCATCTCCGGCTCGACGCACACCAGCAGCAGGTAGAGCGCCTGGTCGTCGAAGGCCGCCGCCACCGCGGTCGGCGCCGCCGCCTCGTCCGCGCCCATGTTCTCGCGCATGAGCGCTCCGCTCTCGGCGGCCTCGCGCCAGATGGCGTCGCTGCGGTCGCCATCGATGACCGGCGGCTCCTCCGTGCGTACGGCCGTCAGCCGTGCCCGGCTCGCGTCCCCCGCCAGCGCGAAGTAGGCCGCGCTCTTGCGCAGCGGCGATCTCACGCGGTCGTCATTCGCGCGCACCCAGTCGCGGAAGTGCGGTGACCAGGTCTCGCCGATGTGCTCGAGCAGCGCCTCGCGCTCCTCAATGGCGGCCTTCACCTCCGCCACGACCGCCGGGTCGGGCTCGCGCGTCTGCTCGAAGCGCGCGATGCCGTGCAGCGCCCGGATCGATGCCGCGGTGAACTCGAATTGATCGACCACGCGCTGCACGCGCGCCCGGTCATCGTCGGTATCGGCCGCGGCCTGCGCCCGCTCCAGGATCGCGCGCGCCTCGCTCAGGATCGGCTCCCACGCGGCCATGAGCACGCCGAACATGTGCGCGCCCGCGCCCTTGTCGGCGAAATAGCGCGCCTCGGCAGATGCGCCGGCCAGCTCATCCTCCTGCGCCATCGCCTCCACCCATGCGCCCTCGACCAGCTCCTCGTAGGCGCGCACGTCCCCGGCGGCCGGGCCGTAGAGATCGGCGTAGTAGCCCGCCACGATCGGTTCGGGGTCGGCGTCGGCGTCCCACAGCAGCTTCGTCATCAGGTAGGCGCCCGGCCCCAGCGACTCCCAGGTTGGGCCGATGTACAGGTAGCCGCCGCGGTAGCCCAGCTCCTTGATGTGGCGCATGTACTTGATGGTGTGCTGCACGATCGGCGCAGGGAAGCCCATCTGGGCGGTGCCGTGGTAGAAGATGTCATACATGAACATGTAGTCGTGGATGGCCGCCCAGCCGTCGATCTTCTCGCGGTCTTCAGCCCAGTGCGCCGGGCTGCCTCCCCGCCAGGCCGAATTGATCGCCAGCACCAGCGCCAGATTCGGGTGCGGCCTGACCTCGAGCGGCGGCAGCGCGTAGTAGCTGTAGACGTAGGCGCCCAGGTAGCGTTCCGGGAACTCCTGCGCGGTCACCTCGGCGATCTGATTGTAGAAGGTCAGCATGCGGTCGGCCATCTGCGGGATGCCCGCGCGCGGCCCGTCATCGGGCCACATCGCGCGGTCGAGCGCGCGGCAGTCCTCGCACTCGCAGAAGCCGCCGCCGTCGTTGGGCGAGACCGAGCACATGGTGCGGTCCGGATGCGTGCGGAAGTACTGCAGGCACGCCTGCGCGAAGATGTGAATGACCTCGGGGTTCGTCGTGCATACCTGCCCGCCGTGGTGGCCCGAGTAGTAGCGGACGATGCGTCGACCGTTGACCAGCGCGTAGTACTCCGGGTGCTCGTCGGCATACTCCTCGATGGGCAGGTGCTGGAACCAGGCGTGCGAGTGGTACGTCGAGATGCTCTTGCCCAGGCGGTTGCGCCGCCCCCACATGCCGGTCGCGACCTGTCCGCCGTCCTCGCCGGTCGGGCCGTAAGGCAGCGCGCGGTAGATGAACTCCGGCTCCTGCGAGTAGTTGAGCGGCGGCACGCTGAGTGTGGGGTGCTCGGGCACGATGGTGCCCAGATCATCGTGCCAGTACCAGCGCACGCCCACCTGCGTCTCCAGGAAGTCGTAGACCGCGTTCATGGTGCCGCACAGCGTGGGCTTCGCAGTGCCCGGGATCTCCTCGGGATGGATGCCGTCATCGACGCCCGCGAAGGCGATGTCCTCGCCGACGGTCTTCACCACGAAGCCCTCGTCGGCGACCTCGCCCAGGTCCACGCCCCACTCAGCGGGGACCGCCGCGGCGCCCACGTAGAGGTGCTTCGCGGCCGCATCGGCCTGGGCGACGATGGGCAGCGTCACGCCGGTCGAGGCGGCCAGCCAGCTCTGCAGCTCCTCGGCGGCGAGCTGCGCGCTACGCGAGGCGCCGTCGCCGAGCACGATCTGGTAGTCACTGGCGCCATCGGCGACGATGGTCAGCTCCTGGGCGCCGGCGGCAGTCGCCAGCGCGAGCAGGGCGGCCATCAGCATCGGGGCATGTCGCATGGTGCGCGTCCTCCGGTCGGCTCGGTCATGCGTGTACCGCCCACCTTCGCCGGTCGGCCCGCGCGGACCTGTCTGCGGCAGTGGCGCCGGCGGGCTGCAGGCCCTGCCCACGATGCCGGCACGCCGCTGCCGTCGTCCGCCGCGTTACCGTCGCTGTCGTCGTGTGGTATAATGCTGCGGTCACACGAGACCCTCAGGGAGCTGACAGGATGATCCGGCCCGCGTGGACCCATCTCGATGACGTGCAGCCCTCCGTCTTCCCCGACCGGCGCTCCGCCGACCTGATCGGCACCGACGCCATCCCCACCACCAGCGGCTTCAACGTCGGCGTCGCCTGGTATACCGCGACTGAGTTCGGCGAGCCGCAGGTGCACGCCGATCAGGAGGCCGTCTACGTGGTCTCGGGGAAGGGTGAGCTGCGCGTGGGCGATGCGGTCGTGGCGCTGCGCCCGGGCGTGGCCGTCTACGTGCCGCCGGGCACGCCCCATGGCGGCCGCACCACTGCCGACGAGCCGGTCGTGGTCGTGTACACCCACGGCGCGGTCTGAGCCGACGCCGGCGATTCGCAGCAGGAGTGAGCACGGTCCCGTTCCCGCCCGAGGGCGGGACGCGGGGCAGTCGCGATGGCGACCGAGCAGCCGCCGAACAACCACCAGGAGCGCTACGACGCCCGCCGGCCCGCGCGCGAGCTGCGCATGGCCACCGCCATCACCATGATCGGCGGCAGTTCCTACGTCGCGCTGCTGGCCAGCCTGGTGCGCTCCATCGTGGTCATGCGGCTCATCGGCCCGCGCGGACGCGGCATCCAGCGCCTGGTCGGCCTCATCAAGGGCTACCTGTCCACGCTCACCATCGCCTTCCGCCACGGCGCCTCCAAGGAGCTGCCCATGGCCGTCGGCGCGCAGGACGTGCGGCGCGCCGCCGAGGTCGAGGACGCGGTCTTCTTCTCGGTCGCCTCGCTCACCGCCGTCACCGCGTTGGGGATGGTGCTCTACGCCATCTTCCTCTCCCGCGCCGGCTGGGACACGCGCGTGGCGCTGTGCGTCGGCGGCGGCCTGCTGCTGGCTGAGGACATGGCGGCGCTCTACTGGGCGGTGCTGCGCTCGTGGAGCCGCTTCGGCATCCTGGCTATCGGTGAGCTGGTGCGCACCGCCGCTCAGTTCGTGCTCATGATCGGCGGCGCCTGGCTGATGGGCGTCACCGGCGTGATGCTCGGCTGGCTGGCCGGCGGCATGGTCGTGCTGCTCTACCTCGACCGCGCTTCGCGCATCAGGACGAGCGGGCGCGTGATCTGGTCGCATCTGGGCCGTCTGGGCCTGGTCGGCCTCCCGGTCGCGCTCATCTCGCTCTCCGACGTGTTGCTGCGCTCCATCGACGGCACGGTGCTGGTGCGCTTTTACGGGGAGGAGCAGTTCGGCCTCTACTCGGTCGCCATGCAGATGGCCGCCTACCTGTACACCATCCCCCAGGCCGCCGGCTTCGTTATCTGGCCCAAGGTGCTCGAGTCCTACGGCGGCGAGGAGACGCCGCAGCGCCGCCGACGCGTGCTCCTGCCCACCACCGGCCTCGCGGCGCTGATGCCCCTCATCGGCGGCATCGCCTTCCTGATGCTGCCCTCCGCCATCGACATCGTGGTGCCCAGGTTCGCCGACTCGGTGCCCGCGGCCCAGGTGCTGAGCATGGGCGCGACTTTCCTGGCCCTGCCGCTGTCCACCAACGCCGCGCTGGTGGCCAACGACCGCGAGGGCACCGTCATCGCCACCAAGCTCGCGGGGGCGACCGTAGCGGGCGTGGGGGCGTGGTACCTGGTCCGCGGGGGCGGCGCCATGGTTGGCGTGGCCATCGCGGCCTGCTCGGGCTACGCACTGGCCGCCGTGCTGTCGCTGGTCGTGCAACTGCGCAGCTTCTATCCGACCACGGGGCGGCTGGCGCGCGAGGTGCTGCTGGTGCTCGCGCCCACCGCGTGGGCCGCGGCCGCGCTGTGGGCCACTCACCTGATCGCCGGGCCGCTCGGCATCGTGCCTGCGCGCTTCCTCGACGGCGCGCTTTCTGTCATCATCTTCCTGACGCTGTGCCTTCCGTGCGCGGTCTGGGCCGACCGCCAGACCGGTGCGGTGCGTGAGATCAGCTCCGTCATCCGCGACCGTTTCCGCACCTGACATCCGCCCGTGGGAGGGCCGACATGAAACAGGCGACCATTGATCTGCTGCGCGAGTTGACCGACGCCAACGGCGTGCCCGGCTACGAGGGCCGCATCGCCGCCATCATGCGCGCGCACCTGCAGCACATCGCGCAGATCGACACCGACAACCTGGGCAGCCTGATCGCGCGCATGGAGGGCGCGTCGGCGCGCCCGCGCGTGATGCTCGCCGCGCACATGGACGAGATCGGCTTCATGGTCAAGCTGATCACCGAGGACGGCTACGTCAAGTTCGCCAACCTCGGTGGCTGGTGGGACCAGGTCCTGCTGGCCCAGCGCGTGGTCATCGAGACCGCCAAGGGCCCGGTCACCGGCATCATCGGCGCCAAGCCCCCGCACCTGCTCAGCGACGAAGACCGCAAGAAGATCACCGCCGCGAGGGACATGTTCATCGACGTTGGCGCGACCGACCGCGCCCACGCGGCCGACGAACTCGGCATCCGCCCCGGCGACGCCATCGTCCCGTGGTCGCCCTTCGAGGCGCTTGCCGGCGGCGACCGGCTGCTGGCCAAGGCCTGGGACGATCGCATCGGCGTCGCGCTCGCCATCGAGGCCCTGCAGGCACTGCACGGCAAGCAGCATGCGAACACGGTCTACGCCGTCGGCACGGTGCAGGAGGAGGTCGGGCTGCGCGGCGCCGAGACCTCCGCCGACGCCGTCGATCCGGACGTGGCGCTGGTGCTCGAGACCGCCATCGCGGGCGATGTGCCCGGCATTAAGGACGAGGAGTCCACGGTCAAGCTGGGGGGCGGCGTGACCATCTACGTGCTCGAGGGCTCGGCCATCCCCAACCTGCGCCTGCGTGACCTTGCCATCGGCATCTGCGAGGAGCGCGGGCTCGACTACCAGCTCACCGTCCTGCAGCGCGGCGGCACCGACGCCGGGCGTATCCACCAGCATGCGCGCGGCGTGCCCAGCCTGGTGCTCGGGGTCCCGTGCCGACACATTCACACCCACGCGGGCATCATCAGCGCCCAGGATTACGAGACCAGCCTGAAAGCCACCATCGCGCTGTGCGAGGCCCTGGACGAGAAGACCGTGGCGTCGCTGACGGCGTAGCGCCGGTGCTCTGCGTGACACATTCGCTCAGTCTGCCCGGGAGGGAAGGCCGATGCTTACCTGCCTGAACACCGCGACCACGCGGGGCAAACCGCTGGCCGATGACATCCGTCTGTGCGGCCGATACGGCTTCGAGGGCATCGAGATCGATACCGGCAAGCTCGACGAGTTCCTCGCCCACCGCACGGTGTCGGAGTTGCGCGGGCTCCTCGACGACTGCGCGGTGCAGTGCGCGGGGCTGATGGCCTTCGCCTTCCGGCCCTTCGGCGACCGCGAGGAGCAGCTTGAGCGCATCCGCCGTTACGGGCCGATCTGCCGCGAGCTGGGCGGCGAGATCCTGCTGAGCTTCATCGCCGAGCCGCCGCCCGAGGGCCTCGGTCGCGAGGAGGCCATCGACCGCGCCGCCGTGGCCGCCGTCGCCTACGCCGCTGCCGCGCAGGCGAGCGGCTGCCGGGTCGCACTCGAGCCCATCGGCGGAGCCTCATTCATGGCCACGCCCGCGGAGGCGCTGGCCATCGTCGAGGCCGCGGCCCACCCGGCGCCGGGCATCATGGTGGACACCTTCCACTCGTGGAAGTCCGGCGTCGGCCCCGAGGCCGTGGCGCAGTTGCCCGGGGAGCGCGTGCTGATCGTGCACATCAACGACGCCGAGGACCTGCCGCCCGAGCAGTCCACGGACGCGAACCGCCTCTACCCGGGCCTGGGCGTGCTGCCGCTGCACGGCTACCTCGACGCCCTGCGCGGCATCGGCTACGACGGCTTCCTGTCGGTCGAGATCTTCCGGCCGGAATACTGGGCCGAGGAGCACGCGACCATCATTCGCCGCGCGAAAGAGCAGCTCGACTCGGTAATGAAGCGCTGAGGGAGGGTCACGCGATGGAACCGGTCCGCATGGGCTTCGTGGGCGCGGGCTACATGGGCCAGCTCGCGCACATCGGCAACTACGCGCCGCTGGCGGGGGCGCGCCTGCTGGCGGTGGCCGAGCCGCGCGAAGAGCTGGCGCGCCTCGTGGCCGAGCGCTACGGTATCGAGCGCGTCCACCACGATCACCGCGCGCTGGCCGCCGACCCGGAAATCGAGGCGGTGGCGGCCATCCTGCCTCAGCAGCTTGTGACGCCGGTGGTGCGCGACCTGCTGGAGGCAGGCAAGCACGTCATTACCGAGAAGCCGATGGGCGTGCGGACCGACGAATGTGCGGAGCTGGCGGGGCTGGCGGCCGAGCGCGGGCTGGTCTACCAGGTGGGTTACATGAAGCGCCACGACACGGGCGTGCTGCTGGCGAAGCGCATGCTCGACGATCTGCTCGCCGACGGGCGGCTGGGCGAGCCGCTACTCGCGCGGGTGTGGTGCTTCGCCGGAGAGTGGACTTACGGCATCGAGGAGCCGATCCGCACCGAGGAGCCGGTGCCGCCGGAGATCTCGCCGGCGCGGGCCGTCCCGGAGTGGATTCCGGCCGGGCTGCGCGCGCTCTACAACCGCATACTCAACGTGGACTCGCACGTAACCAACCTGCTGCGCTTCCTGGTCGGCGAGTACGACCTGGAGGTCGCGGCCTGGCGGGAGGGCAGGCCGCTGGTGTTGCAGGGCTGGGCGCGGTGCGGAGCAAGCTGCGTGTTCGAACTCGGCCATGTCACTGCGCCGCGCTGGCACGAGGGCGTGGAGCTGTACTTCGCGCACGGCATCCTGCGCATCGAGCCCCCGCCGCCTATGCACAGGCAGGCGTACGCGCGCGTGGTGCTGCATGAGATGGGCGACGAGCCACGCACGATCGAGCCCGTGCCACAGCCGGCCTGGGCGTTCGCGGCGCAGGCGCGGCACTTCCTGGCCTCGGTGCGCGGCGAGGAGCCCCCCGCCTCCCCGGCCGCCGACGCCGTGCGCGACGTGGAGTTGGCCGAGGAGGCGGTGCGGCTGGTGGCGGGAGGGTAGCGGGCGGCTGGCGGGAACGGCGGGCCGGTCAGGCGACTGCGATGCGTTTCGCGGTGCTCGGCGCATCGCACCCCGCGCGCAAACGACGCGCGCGGGGCGGCCCTACGTGGCGGCCCGGCCGTTGCCGTCTGTCCGCCCGGTGGCGCACCGAAGGACGATGAGCAGTATTCGCGGGCCGGAAGCCCGCGCCACGATAGCGGCGCAGGTGCCGTCTCTGTACGCCCCCCGCAACGGAGGGGGCAGCCCGACGCAGTCGGGCGGGGGAGGCCCTTCGCCGTTGCCGTCCGCCGTTTGCCGTTAGGCTCGTAGCCGGTAGCGGGCCGCTGGTGGCCGGCTACCGGCTCCGAGCCAAGCGAGGAGCAGCCGCCCATGATCGACAGCCACGCCCATCTGACCGACAAGCGGCTGCGCTCGGACCTCGACGGCGTGCTGCTGCGCGCCGCCGAGGCCGAGGTGCAGGTAATCGTCACCGTCGGTGTCGGCCCGGCGGACAACCGCGCGGTCGCGAAGCTGGTGGACCAGGTCCCGGTCGTGGTCGGCTCCGTGGGCGTACATCCGCATGACGCGAAGGTCGTCACCGAGGACGTGCTGGCGCAGATGGTGGCCCTGGCGGCGCATCCGCGCATCGTGGCCATCGGCGAGACCGGCCTCGATTTCTACCGCGACCTGTCGCCGCGCGATCGTCAGGAGATGGCCTTCGTCCAGCAGATCCATCTTGCCCGCGAGCTGTCGCTACCGCTCATCGTGCACAGCCGCGACGCCCACGAGCGCACGCTGGCGATCCTCGAGCGCGAGGGCGGCGGCGAGCTGCGTGGAGTGATGCACTGCTTCTCGGGGGACATGGCGGTAGCGGAGCGGGTGCTCGCGCTGGGCATGCACATCGGCATCGCCGGGCCGGTGACCTACCCGAAGTCGGGGAAGCTCCGACAGGTCGCGACGCACGTGCCGCTCGAGCGCCTGTTGGTGGAGACCGACTGCCCCTATCTCGCGCCCCAGCGCTACCGCGGTAAGCGCAACGAGCCGGCATACGTGATGTATGTGGCCGAGGAGATCGCGCGCCTGCGCGGGCTGAGCTTCGACGAGGTCGCGCGCACCACCGCCGCGAATGCGGCCGAGCTGTTCGGCATCGACGGCGTCTGACGGTCGCAAGCGGGTCGGACGCAAGTCGGTCCCGTGGTCACCTTCGCTCCCTTTGTGAGCAGCCTATGCCATCGTACACCGCCGCCGGCATCACCCTCGTCGCCCGGCCCTTCCGGGGCACGGGGCGCATGGTCACGTTCTACACGCGCGAGCGCGGCACAGTTGAGGCGGTGGCGCAGGGCGTCGGCAAGCCCGGCAGCTCCCTCGCCGCCGCGGTCGAGCCCTTCGCCATGTCCACGCTCTTCCTCGTCGAGGGCCGCGGCGCCGACCGCCTCACCCAGGCCCGCGTCATCGAGTCGTTCTACGACCTGCGCCGCAACATGACCCGCTACGCATACGCCGCCGCCGCCTGCGAGCTGGTGCTGCGCACCACCGAGGCGGGGCAGGTGGTGCCCGGGCTGTTCGAGATGCTCGAGCGCTACCTGCGCGCCATGCAGACCTCCGACGACCCCCGCCTGCTGAGCTGGGCCTTCGAACTGGCGTGGCTGGAGATGAGCGGGCTGGGGCCGGTGATCGAGCGCTGCGTGGCGTGCGACGCCGAGACCCTCGGCGGCGTGTACCTGGCCAGCGAGGGCGGCGTGGTGTGCGCCGACTGCGCACCGCCCGGCGGCGGGCTGGCGGTGTCGCCCGGGGCCGCGCGCGGGCTGGCCGCCCTGCGCACCTTCGACCTCGACCGCCTGGGCCGCCTGCGCCTGCCCGAGTCCATCTGCCACGTCATCGAGCGCCTGCTCAGCGATCACATCCGCTACCACCTCGACCTGAGCCTGAAGGCCGGCCGCTTCCTCGAGAGCCTTGAGGCCTGGCGCCCGCCCGAGCGCAGGCGCCGCGGCGCCGATGGCGAAGAGCGTGATGGTGATGGCCATGACGAATGAAGAGGTGGCGCAGGTCTTCGAGCAGATCGCGCTGCTGCTGGAGATCGAGGGCGAGAGCGTCTTCCGCATCCGCAGCTACGACCGCGCGGCCGAGGCCATCCGCGGGCTGGGCGAGGAGCTGTCGGCCATCCGCGCGGGCGAGGGGCTGCAGAGCATCCCGGGGGTGGGCCAGGCCATCGCGCTCAAGATCGAGGAACTGCTCGACACCGGCGAGCTGGAGTACCTCAACAGACTGCTGGCCAACTACCCGGAGGGCTTCCTGGAGCTGCTCAAGGTCCCGGGACTGGGCCCCAAGCGCGCCGCGCTGTTTTACCACGAGCTGGGCATCGGCTCCATCGACGAGCTGGAGCAGGCGGCGCTGAGCGGGCGGCTGCGTGATCTCAAGGGCATGGGCGTGAAGAGCGAGCAGAAGCTGTTGGCGGCCATCGAGAGCTACTGGCAGGGGCGTGAGCGCGCGCTGCTGGGGGATATCCTGCCGCAGGCCGAGGAGATGGTCGCCTTCCTGCGCGGGCTGCCGCAGGTGCTGCGCGCCGACTACGCCGGCAGCACGCGGCGCGGGCGCGAGACCATCGGTGACCTCGACCTGCTGGCCACCTCGGAGCTCCCGGCGGAGGTCTGCGCCGCCTTCGCCGAGTCGGGCGCGCTGGCGCAGGTAAGGCTCGCGGGCGACACCAAGGTCAGCGGCGTGCTGCCGGGCGGGCGGCAGGTGGACCTGCGCGTGGTGGAGCCGGCCAGCTATGGGGCCGCGCTGCTCTACTTTACCGGCTCGCAGCAGCACAACATCCGCCTGCGCGAGCGCGGCCAGCGCATGGGGCTCACGCTCAACGAGTACGGGCTTTTCGAGATCGACGCGGGGGGCGAGGCCGGCGAGCGCGTCGCCGGCGAGACCGAGGAGGAGGTCTACGCGGCGCTGGAGCTGGCGTTCATCCCGCCCGAGCTACGCGAGGATCGCGGCGAGATCGCCGCCGCGGCGGCCGGCGAGCTGCCCGACCTGATCGAGCTGCGCGACATCCGCTGCGACCTGCACGTACACTCGACCTGGACCGACGGACGCGCTACCATCGAGCAGACCGCCGCCGCCGCGCGCGAGCGCGGGCACACGCACCTGGGGATCGCGGACCACTCGCAGGCGCTCTACGTCGCCGGCGGCCTCAAGCCCGCCGACATCCTGCGCCAGCGCGCGGAGGTCGATGCCCTCAACGCCCGTCTCTCCGATCAGGGCGTGAAGTTCACGGTGCTGCTGGGCACCGAGGCGGACATCCTTTCCGACGCGAGCCTCGACCTCACCGACGAGGTGTTCGCGGCGGTGGACTTCGTGATCGGCTCGGTGCACCAGGGCTTCTCCGCCAACGCCGAGCGCATGACCGCGCGCGTGGTCGAGGCGCTGGGTACCGGCCGCGTGGACATCCTGGCGCACCCGACCGGCCGGCTGCTGCTCGGGGGCGACCGCTACGCCCTGCACGTATCCGAGGTGATCGACGCGGCCGTGGCCATGGACGTGGCGCTGGAGATCAACGCGGCGCCCGACCGCCTCGACCTGTCGGACGTGCACTCCCGCCTGGCGGTCGAGCGAGGCGCGCTGCTGTCGATCAACACCGACG
>JALGVA010000085.1 GCA_029820295.1 Candidatus Zipacnadia bacterium | reverse complement strand
GCGCCAGCGTCGGCGCCGGAGCGGGGCCGACCGACGGGCCGGGCCCGGCCGGGGCCAGCGTGGGCTCGGGTGACGGTGACGGCGCGGGCGGCTGCGGCGCGACGGCCGGGCGCGGTGTCGGAGCAGGTGTCGGGGACGGAGCCAGCGTTACGCTCTCCGCGTCCGATGGCGCCGACGCAGGCTCCACGTCGGTCGCCGACGTCCGGACGGGCGCAGGCGGCGCCACGTCCGCTGCGGGCGCGCGGGCGAGCTCAGTGCGCGGCCGCGAGGGACGCGGCGCTCGTGCCGGCGCAGAATCGTCGTGTGCGGCGGGCGGAGCCGGCGGCTCGGGCTCGTTCGCTTCCGGCTGGATATCCGGCGCAGGCCCCTTGGGCTGCGCAGCGGGCTGTGCGTGCGTCTCAGCGGGCGCCTCGGCAATCACCGACGGCGCGGGAGTCGGGCCGTCCGGAGCCTGACCGTGCGGCACCAGCAGAGCGGCCAGGACAGCCGCCGCAGCCGCGACCGCCACGCCGGCGGCCACGACGCGGCGCCGGGTGAAGATCGAGGCCGCACGCTGCTCGGCGGCGATGGCGGCGGTGATGCGTTCGTAGAGATCGGCGGGAGCGGGGCGGCGCGGCGTCTCGCGCAGCATCTCCGCGGCGCGCTCCATCTGCTTGAGCGTGGCGTAGCAGCTCTCGCAGGTGAACACGTGCGCCTCGAAGCCGTCGCGCTCCGCGCCCTCGAGTTCGCGGTCGATGTACGCCGATGCGAGCGCGGTGCACTCCGCACAGGTCAGGTCGTCGCAGTGGCCGTCGGCGGCCACGGCGCCGAGGATGCGCTCCTCGAGGCCCGCGGGAACGGGCACGCGACCGGCGGCGTGCACCGCCTCGGCGACCTCGCGCAGCTCTCCGGCAAGGCGCATGCACGACGGACACTGCTGGAGATGCGCGTCGATGCTCCGACGCGCGCGGGCGTCGAGTTCGCCGTCGATGAGACCTTGGATGTCCCCGACGTCGGGATGCCAGGACACGATGTCGTACCGCCGGGCGTCATCATTGTGTGGGCTCACGCCCCGCGGGGACGTGCTGCGCAATCAGGTACATGTATCCCCACGCGGAGTCTTAGACACCGGGGCGGCGACAAGGTTTCGACGAGGCGCGCAACCGCCCGCCGAACTCAGGCGCGGGGCAGGATGCGCTCGAACCAGCCGCGCAGGCGGGTGAGGAGCCCGCCGCCCTCCGGCTTCGGCTGCGTGGCGCTCGCGCCCTCCTCGGCGGCGAGCAGAGCCAGCCCGACGCCGGTGGCATGGACCGGGGTGGCGGCGTCGGCGTGGCCGGAGATCCCGCGCGGCGAGCCGACGCGCACAGGCAGATCATCGAGCACCGCCGAGGCCAGCCCCGGGGTGCCCGGGAGTTGCGAGCCGCCGCCGGAGAGGACGACTCCGGCGCTGGCCTGCTCGTACACGCCCGAGCGTGCGATGTTGCTGCGCACCAGCGTGAAGATCTCCTCGAGGCGCGGCTCGAGGATCTCGGCGACGAGCTGCAGCGGCACCAGCTCGGAGGCGCTGCCGTCGGCCAGCTCGACCTGCACGCTCTCCTCGGGGCCGACGCCCTCGGGCGTGGCGCGGGCGTAGCGGCACTTGAGCTTCTCGGCCTCCTCGAAGCTCACGCGCAGCAGGCGGGCCAGGTCGCGGGTGCAGTGATTGCCGCCCACCGGGATGGCCGAGGTGTGCGCGATCGAGCCATCAAGGAAGACCGCGACGTCGCTGGTGCCTCCGCCCACGTCGATGAGGATCACGCCCAGGTCGCGCTCGGCATCGGTGATGACCGCAGTGCCGGTGGCGATGGGCTCGAGCACGCGCCGGGCGACGGCGATGCCGGCGTCCTCGACGCAGCGCTCGATGTTCTCCACGATGCTGGCGGTGCCGGTGACCGCGTGCAGTTCCACGTCCAGGCGGCGGCCGGACATGCCCAGCGGCCGCGTGATGCCGCTCTCGCCGTCGATGGTGAAGCCGCGCACCACCTCGTGGATGATCTGCCGGTCCTGGGGGAGCGGCACGGCGTCGCGCGCGCTCTGCACGGCGCGTTGCACGTCCTGGGCGGAGATGGCCGGCCCGGGGGCGACGTTGGTGCGGCCGGTGACGTTGACCGAGGAGATGTGTGCGCCGGTGACCCCCACCCAGGCGCTGGACAGTTCGACGTCGCCCTGGCGGCAGGCCACCTCCACGGACGCGCGGATCGAGGCGATGGCCTCCTCGCGATCGACGATGACGCCACGCTTGAGGCCCGCGGACGGGGTGAGGCCGACGCCCAGGATCTCGAGGCGGCCGTCGGTTTGCGGGCGCCCGATGATGGTGCAGACCTTGGTGGTCCCGACGTCGATGCCGGCTACCACGGCGTCATCAGGCAACGCTGGCGCCTCCGCAGGAGTGATCGCTGCGCCCGCACGCACGGCTCGGGCTTCGGCATGCGCAGTTCGCCACGGTGGAGAAATCCTCCTCCATCACGCGCGGGCGGCGCAGGCTTCAGTTCACCGGCCGGTAGCTCGGGCGGGAGGGCACACGCAGGTCGATGGACAGCGGCTCGCGGCCGTCGGCGCGCAGGGACGCGAGCAGCTCGCCGAAGAGGAGCGTCTTCTCGTGCAGCAGCTCCTCGTTGCCGAGCTTGCCGAGGACGCCGTCGGCGGTGAAGACCGAGATGCGCAGGGGGTGGCTGAGGTCGATGCTGGCTCCGGCCTGCAGGTTCTCGCTGATGAGCGCGGACAGCACCGCCTGGAAGCGCCGCACGTCATCGTCGCTGAGTCGGTCGCCGACCTCGAGTCCCAAGGGGTCCTCGAGGTGCACGGTGGGCAGCGCCGAGGCGGGATCGCCCGTCCAGTGCAGGCATACGCCCTCTTCGTCGATGGCCATGAAGCGCCCCTCGACGCTGACGGCGGCGACGGGCTCACGCGGCTCGACGACGATGATCAGCGTGGAGGGCAGCTCGCGAGCGATGGCGACCGAGCGCGCGCGGGGCAGGCCGCCGATCTGCCGCTCGATGGCACGCGTAGGCGGCAGCCAGATAGTCGCGAAGGACAGGCGGCGGGCGCGTTCGGCCGCTTCAGCCTGGAGGCTGGGATGTTCGCAGCGCACCTGGACGCGGCGGATGGCGAAGAGGTCCGAGGCAAGGATGCCCAGCAGCAGACCCGTCAGCCCGGCGAAGAGCACGAGGTAGGCGGCGCGCACGAACCGGCGGCGCTGGTCCTCGGCGCGGGCAGCGCGCTCGGCGGCGGAGCCGCCCGCCGAGGGGCTGCGTCCCGGCCCGGTGCGGCGGCTCACGTGCGTGCCAGCTCCTCTCCAACGAGTCGGATGTCCCCGGCGCCGAGGGTCAGGATGAGATCGCCCGGCCGGGCGAGCGCGCGGACGGCATCGGGGATGTCGTCGCGCTGCGCGATGAAGCGCACGTCGCGGTCCGGGCTCAGCTCACGGATGCGCACGACCAGGTCCTCGGCGCGGACGCCCTCGATGGGGTCCTCGCGAGCGGCGTAGATGTCGGCGACGATGATGACGTCCGCGGACGCCAGCGCGCGCGCGAAGTCGGCCATGAAGTCACGGGTGCGCGAGTAAAGGTGGGGCTGGAAGATCGCGATGATGCGCCGGTCGGGCCAGCCACGCCGTGCGGCCGCGAGGGTCGCTGCCACCTCCGTCGGGTGGTGCGCGTAGTCGTCGATCACAAGCGCGTCATCGAGCGTCCCCAGCAGCTCGAAGCGCCGGCCGACCCCCCGGAACTGCCGCAGCGCCTCGATGGCGGCCTCGGCGGGCAGGCCGAGGCGGCTGGCCGCAGCGATGGCACCGAGGGCGTTGCGCACGTTGTGCTCGCCGGGGACGCGCAACTCGGCCGGGCCCGCGGCGCGCCCCTCGGCGAGCACGCGGAACGATGCGCCGAAGGGCTGCAGCTCGATCCGGTCGGCCCCGAAGGCGACGCCGTCGCACAGCCCGCAGGCGATGCGCTCGCCGCGCGCCCGCAGCGCCATCTGCGCCAGCACCTCGCACTCCGCGCCGTAGACCAGGAAGCCATCATCGGGCACCAGCTCGATGAACTGCTCGAAGGCGCGGCAGACGGCCGCGAAGTCGCCGTGCTGGTCGAGGTGATCGGCCTCGACGTTCGTGATGACTTCCGAGCACGGCCCGTAGCGGAGGAAGCTGCGGTCGCTCTCACATGCCTCGAAGATCGCCACGGGCTCGGCGCCGCAGTGGTAGTTGCCGCCGAGGTTGGCCGCGTCGCCACCCACGATCACCGTGGGGTCGCGCCCGCACTCGAGCATGATGGTCGCGAGCATGGCCGTCGAGGTGGTCTTCCCATGCGTGCCGGACACAGCGACCTTCCCCAGGCCGTCGATGACCGCGGCCAACAGCTCCGAGCGATGTCGGACGGGGAGGCTGCGCTGACGCACGTCGACCAGCTCGGGGTTGTCCTCCGGGATCGCCGTGGAGATCACCACGAGGTCGGCGTCGCCCGCCCCGCCGGTGACCTGCGGGACATGCACGCGCACGCCCAACGCGCGCAGTTCGTCGAGCCGCGGGCTCTCGGCGCGATCCGAGCCGGTAACCGTGAAGCCGCGCTCGGCGAGGATCGCCGCCAGGGCGCTCATGCCGACGCCGCCCACGCCCATGAGATGGACGCGCTGGCCGGGATCGAGCCGGATCGGTGCGCTCGTGACCATCAGGCAGACTCCAACGCTGATGCGTAGACGCCCCACGCGGGGTCGGCCTCATTGTACGGCTTCGCGTCCCCCTCCGCAAGCTTCTCGCGCGGCATCGATGACCACCTCCGCCACCTCGCGCGCGGCGTCAGGGCGGGCGGCGGCGCGGGCGGCGGCGGCCATCGCCTCGAGCCGCGCCGGATCGCCCAGCAGATCGCGCGCGAGGGACACAAGCCGCTCGCCGCTGAACTCGGCATCGTCCACGATGACCGCTGCGCCGGCGTCGGCGAGGGGGTCGGCGTTGCGCCGCTGGTGGCCGCCGGCGAAGGGGTAGGGTACCACGATCATGGGCACGCCGTGCAGGCATATCTCCGCCAGGCTGCCGGCCCCCGCGCGCGTGATGGCCAGGTCGGCCGCGGCCAGCGCCGGCCCCGGGTTGGGCAGGTGCGCAATGAGGTGATAGCCCGGGGGGCCGGCGCCGAAGCGCCGGGCCACCTCCGCCCGAAGCGCCTCGAAATCGAGCCTACCGGACAGGTGCACGACCTGCGCGCCCGGCTCGTCGAGCAGCACGGGCAGGGCATCGATGACCGCCGTGTTGAGCCGGCGCGCCCCCTGGCTGCCGCCGGTGACGACGATGGCGGGCACGCCCGGGTCGAGGCCCAGCTCGCGGACGCCCTGCTCGCGGGTCGCCTGCCTCAGCTCGCGGCGGATGGGGTTGCCGGTGACCCGCGCGCGCGGGCCGAGCACCCGGGCGGCCTCGGGCGCGATGGTGGTGATGGCGCACGCCCAGCGGGCCAGCAGCCGGTTGCCGCGATCGGGCTGCGTGTCCGGCGCGTGCAGTACCAGCGGGATGCCGGCCAGGCGCGCGGCAATGCCGACCGATGCGCCGACATAGCCGCCGGTGCTGAAGACGATGTGCGGGCGGAAGGCGCGCAGGATGGCGCGCGTGCGGCGCACCGCGCGGACGAGGGCGGCGAGGCCGGCGACGGCTTCCAGCGACGGACGGTAGGGCAGCGGGCGCGCGGAGATCAGGTCGTGGGGCAGGTTGCGCTCGCGCAAGATCTGCTCATCGATGCGCCCGTGCGCGCCCACGTAGCGGATGGTGCACCCCGGCTCGAGGTCCGCCAGCTCCTCGGCGACGGCCACGCACGGAAAGAGGTGCCCGGCGGTGCCCCCGCCCGCCATGAGCACGCGCAGGTTGTTCACGGCTCGCTCCCGCTCTCGTAGCGCGAGACCGCCAGCACCATCCCCACGGCGATGGAGGCGGACAGCAGGCTGGTGCCGCCGCCGCTGATGAAGGGCAGCGTCAGGCCCGTGCACGGCATGCACGAGGTGTTGACCGCGATGTGCGCCAGGCTCTGCAGGCACAGCATGGCGGCGACGCCCGAGGCGACGTAGTACGCGAAGGGGCTGCGCGCGTTGCAGGCGATGCGCAGCGCGCGCCAGGTGAGCAGGCCGATGCCGGCCAGCAGCGCGACCGCGCCGACGAGGCCCAGCTCGCCGCCGATGACCGAGAAGATGCTGTCCGTGTGCGGCGCGGGCAGCCAGTGCCACTTGTCGGGGCTCATCCCCAGGCCCAGGCCGGTGATGCCGCCGCGCGCCTGGGCAATGAGCATGTTGACGATGTGATAGCGGTCATCGCTGCTGGCGTGCTCGGGGTCGATGAAGGCGATGATCCGGCGCCAGCGGTAGGCCTCGGTGGAGGCGGCGAGCAGGCCGACGCCCAGGAACCCGGCCCCCAGCAGGCCAACCTGCGACAGCCGCATGCCGCCGAAGAAGAGCATGGACAGCGCAATGGCGACGAACATCATGGTCATGCCCAGGTCCGGCTGCTTGAGCAGCACGATGGCCATCACCGCGATCACGGCGAGCACGGTGCCGTAGGCCACCAGCGGCTGCTCGTCCTCGTCGTCCTTGCGCGCGAGGATGTTGGCGAAGAGAGCAATCAGCGCGATCTTGGCAAGCTCGGAGGGCTGGAACTCGGGCAGGCCGGGCGGGTCGAGCCAGCGGTAGGCGCCGTTGTGCGCCACCGCCCACGGTGAGCCGAGCGTGGCCAGTACGGCCAGGAAGGCGAGCGCGAAGACGATCCAACTGATCCTGCGCATCACGCGCGGCGGGACGAAGCTGACGGCCAGCATGGCCACCAGCCCGTAGCCCACGTAGCGCATATGCTGCCAGAGGAACCAGTAGGGGTTGCCGGGCACACCATCGGCGCCCGGCTCACCTGCCACGGGGTAGCTGGCCGAGAACACGAAGACGATGCCGACGACCATCAGCGCCCAGGTGCCGAGGAAGTACGCGCGATCCATCGGCCCGGGCCGCGGCGCCACGTCGCGCTCCCGAACGGCCCTGCGGTGGCTGAGGTCGTGCGTGATCGCGCTCATGCTGTTGCCTCCCCGGCAAGCCGCCGCACGGCCTCGCCGAAGGCGCGGCCGCGATGGCGGTAGTCGTCGAACATGTCGAAGCTCGAACACGCGGGCGCCATGATAACGGCGTCGCCGGGCTGGGCCAGCTCTCGGGCGCGGGCGATGGCCTCTTCGAGGGAGTCCGCGCGTTCGGCGCCGGCGGCCTCGCCCATGGCCTGCGCGATGCGGTCGGCGGCCTCACCGATCAGGAGGACCGCACGCGCGCGCTCGACCAGCAGCGCCCCCAGCTCGGCGAAGTCGGCGCCCTTGTCCTTGCCGCCGACGATGGCGACGAAGGGCCGGTCCATGGCGGCGAGATCGGCGACGGCCGCGGCGGGGTTGCTGGCCTTCGAGTCGTTGATGTACTGCACACCGCCGACCTCACCCGCGACCTCCATGTGATGCTCGGGCGGCTGATACTCGCGCGCGGCCCGGGCGATGGCCTCGGGCGCCACGCCCAGCAGCCGCGCGGCGACGCTCGCCACCAGCAGGTTCTTGAGATGGTGCCGACCACGCAGCGCCAGATCGGTGGCGGGGCAGATGACCTCGCGCCGGCCCCACAGCGCCGTGGTGACCCGGCCGTCGATGACGGCCGCGTCGGCCATCTCGTAGCTGTCCGCGACCGTCACCCGCGTGGCGCGCGTGGTTGCCGCAAGCCCGCGCACCAGCTCGTCATCGATGTTCACGATCGCGAAGTCGCCGGGCTCCTGGTTGGCGAAGATACGCGTCTTGGCCTCGAGATACTCGCACAGGTCGGCGTGGCGATCGAGGTGATCAGGCGCGATGTTGAGCACGGTGGCGATGCGCGGATGGAAGTCCACAATGCCCTCGAGCTGGAAGCTGCTGACCTCGAGGACCACGAGCGTCTCGGGCGTCGCCTGCGCCAGCTCCCCCGCCAGCGGGTTGCCGATGTTCCCGGCGAGGATGTGCGGGCGCCCCGCTGCGGCGAAGATGCCGCTGAGCAGGCGGCAGGTGGTGCCCTTGCCGTTCGTGCCGGTGATCGCGATGATCGGGGCCGGGCACAGCCGGTAGGCCAGCTCCATCGTGCCGAGAACCTCAATGCCGGCGGCGCAGCCGGCGACGAGGGCCGGGTGCTCGCGCGGCACGCCGGGGCTGGAGACGATCAGATCCACCGGCGGGGCCTGGTCGGACCGCTCGAAGCGTTCGAGGACCACGGCGCCCAGGGCCTCTGCCTCCGCGGCCGCCTCGGCCATGGCCTCGCGCGGCTTGGCGTCGGCCAGGACCACGCGCGCCCCCGCCTGCACCAGCAGGCGCACACAGGCCATGCCGGAGGCGCCCGCGCCGATGACCGCTACGTCGCGGCCCCGCAGTGACGCGCGGAAGGCCCCGATCTCCTCCTCAGTTCGAGCCGGCTCCAGCCTCATTTGTGCATGTCCTCAGCGGACGAGTCCGACGACGAGCAGCAGCCCGGTGGCGGCGAGCCCCAGGCCGATCACCCACAGGCGCACGACGATCGTGGTCTCCTCCCAGCCGGACAGCTCGAGGTGGTGATGCAGTGGCGCCATGCGCAGCACGCGCCGCCCGAAGAAGCGGAAGCTCACGACCTGGGCGATGACCGAGAGGGTCTCTGCCACGAAGACCAGGCCTACCAGGCCCAGCACGATCTCGATGCGCGCGGCCACCGCAACGCCGCCCAGCAGCGCACCGATGCCGATGCTGCCGACGTCGCCCATGAAGACCTTCGCGGGGGGCGCGTTGAGCCACAGGAAGCCCGCGCATGCGCCGGCCATCGCCAGGCACATGAGCGCAAGGTCGGGCTCGCCCAGCAGCCAGCAGGCGCCGGCGAGGCCGACGCCCGCGATCGCCGAGAGGCCGCCCGCCAGGCCGTCGAGGCCGTCGGTGAGGTTGACCGCGTTGGCGCTGCCGACCAGGACGATGGCGGCGAACACGCGCCACGCCCAGCCCCCCGCGGGCAGCGAGGCGAAGGTCAGACCGGAGACGAGGCGCCCGGGCTGCGCGTCGGCGAGGTACCAGATGAGCAGCGCGGCGAAGGCGAACTCCAGGAGCAGCCGGATGCGCGCGCCGAAGCCGTAGGCGCCCTGCCGGCGCAGCTTCTGATAGTCATCGAGCAGGCCGATGAGCGCCATCGCGATGGTGAAGAGCACCACCGCCAGCGCACGCCCGTCGAGGCCGCCGCGCACGATGGCGGTCAGCGCCACCATGAGCAGGAAGGTCGCGTGGATCGCGAGCCCGCCCATCGATGGCGTCCCGGCCTTCGACAGGTGCGTCTCCGGGCCGTCCTCGCGCACGTGCTGGCGGATGTTGGCGCGCCGCAGGTTGGGCAGCAGCGCGCAGGTGAGGGCGGCGCTGAGGGCGCAGCCGCCCACCAGGCACAGCCAGCCGAGCACGATCTCAGTGGTCATCAGCGAGTGCCTCCACCACGCGCTCGAGGCGCATTCCGCGCGAGCCCTTCACGAGCACGGTGTCATCGGGGCCCAGCTCCCCCGCGAGCAGCTCGACCGCGGCGGGCGCGTCATCGACGGCGTCGGCGGGCACGCCCAGCTCGCGTGCCCGCGCCGCGGTCAGCGCGGCAAGCTCGCCGACCGCGATCAGCCAGTGGACGGCGCCGCGCGCCACCAGGTTCCCGACCTCACGGTGGGCGGGCTCGGCCTCGCGGCCCATCTCCAGCATGTCGGCGAAGACGAAGATGCGCCGGCCGGGGGCCGCCTCGAGCACGCGCAGGGCGGCGGCAACCGAGTCCGGGCTGGCGTTGTACGCATCGTTGATGATGGTGCTGCCGCCCTGTCCGGCCACGCGCTGCATGCGCATCGCGGTGCCCGGGTGGGTGGCGAGCCCGGCCGCGATGTCCTCCACGGTCGCGCCCAGCTCCAGCGCGGCCGCGGCGGCGGCCAGCGCGTTGAGCACATTGTGCCGCCCGGGCACAGGCATCGCCACGTCGGCCGCTCCCGCCGAAGTGATCAGGCGGAAGGCGACGCGGTCGAGATCGTGGTTGGCGATCTCCTCGGCGCGCACCTGCGCCTCGGGCCCCAGCCCGAAGGCGACCACCGGGCAGGGGGCCATGGCCGCGAAGACGCTGAAGAAGAAGTCGTCGGCATTGAGCACCGCGGCTCCGTCGGGCGGCAGGTGCTCGAGCAGCTCGGCCTTGGTCTGCGCGATCGCCTCGCGCGTCCCGAGGCGCCCCACGTGGCTCTGCCCGATGTTGGTGATGACGCCGACGTGCGGCTGTGCGATGCGCGCGAGGTAGCCGATCTCCCCCGGTGCGCGCATGGCCAGTTCGAGCACGCAGAACTCGTCCTGCGGGCGCAGGCGCAGCAGCGTGAGCGGCACGCCGACCTCGTTGTTGTGCGTGCCCTCGGCGACCACGGTGGCGCCTACGTGCCGCATGATCGCGCCCAGCATGTCCTTGGTGGTGGTCTTGCCGGTGCTGCCCGTGATGGCGGCACTGCGCGCGCTCATGCGCGAGCGGTGCAGCGCGGCGATGGCCCCGAGCGCCTCGAGGGTGTCCTCCACGATTACCACCGGCAGGCCCTGGGGGGGCGTACACCGCCGCGAGATGATCGCCGCAGCGGCGCCGGCCTGCCGTGCAGCCGGGAGAAAGTCGTGGCCGTCGTGCTGCTGGCCCACGAGCGCGATGAACAGCTCGCCGGGCGCGAGGTCGCGCGTGTCGGTGCTGACGCCGCGCACGGTGACGTCGGCCCAGCGGGCCTCGACCTCACCGGCGCAGGCGCCGGCGACCTCACGCAAGCCGGCGGAGAACGTGGAGCGATGCGACACGGCTGTCACCTCAGCGAAGTCGGCGCCGCGCTCAGCCGCCCAGCTCGGCGGCCAGCTCACGCGCGACCTGTCGGTCGTCGAAGTCGATGGTACGGTCCGCAAAGATCTGGTACGTCTCGTGCCCCTTGCCCGCAATCAGCACCAGGTCGCCCGGCCGGGCCATCTCCAGCGCCATGCGGATCGCCGCGCGCCGGTCGGGCTCGATGGCGTAGCTCTCCCCCACGACGCCCGCGGTGATGGCCTCGATGATCGCCATCGGCTCCTCGGAGCGCGGATTGTCGGAGGTGATGATGGTGAAGTCGGCCAGCTCGGTGGCGGCGCGCCCCATGCGCGGGCGCTTGTCCGGATCGCGGTCGCCGCCGCAGCCGAAGACGCAGATCAGCCGGGCGGGCTCGAACTGACGCGCGACGCGCAGCACGTTCTCGAGCGCCTGCGGCGTGTGCGCGTAGTCTACGATGATCTCGAAGGGCTGCCCGGCGTCCACGCGCTCGAAGCGCCCCGGCACCGCGCTCATGCTCGTCAGCCCCGCCGCGATGGCGTCGGGCTCGATGTGCATGGCGTGGCAGGCCGCCGCCCCGGCGAGCGCGTTGTACACGTTGAAGGCGCCCGGGAGCTTCAGATCGACCTCGGCGCGCCCGTTCGGCAGCGCCAGCGTGAAGCACGATCCCGCCTCGCCGATCTCGGGCTCAAGGGCGCGCACGTCACACTGGGACGCCAGGCCGAAGCCGATGACCGGGCACCGCGCGCCGGCGGCGATGCGCGCGCCGAAGGGATCGTCGAGGTTGACCGCGCCGACCGTGCGCTTGCGCCCGTCGCTCGCGTACTCGGCGAAGAGCAGCAGCTTGGCGTCGAGATACCGGTTCAGGTCCTCGTGGAAGTCCAGGTGATCCTGTGACAGGTTGGTGAACACGACCGCGTCAAAGGCGCAGCGCCACGGACGGCTCAGCACCAGGGAGTGCGAGGACACCTCCATCGCGACGCCGTCGCAGCCCTCGTCCGCCATGCTGCGGAGCCAGCGCTGCAGCTCGATGGCGTCGGGCGTGGTGCGCGGCGCCTCGACCCGCTCGTCAACCGGCCCGTAGCCCAGCGTGCCGAGCACGCAGCCGCGCATCCCGGCGGCCGCAAGGATCGCGTCGATGAAGAAGGTGGTCGTGGTCTTCCCGTTCGTGCCGGTGACGCCCGCCAGCAGCAGCTCGGTGGACGGGTCGCCGAACCAGGCCGCGGCCAGCTCGGCGCAGGCGCGGCGGGCATCGGTGACGCGCGCCCAGGGCACGCCCTCGACCGTGGTCTCGTGGCGCGGATCGTCGAAGACCACCGCGACCGCGCCGTTCACGAGCGCGGGGCCAATGTACTCGTGCCCGTCGGCCTCGAAGCCGCGGTAGGCGACGAAGAGATCGCCGGGCTGGACGAGGCGCGAGTCGGAGGCGATGCCGCTCACCGGGGTGTCGCCGCGGGCCGCGAGCACCTCCGACACTCGCGCCAGCATCTCGCTCAGCAGCATCGTCCTGGCCATGGTCTCCCGCCTCCCTCCGGCTCGATGTGCCTGCGCGCCCGGCGCCACCGGGGCGGCGCGTCAGATGCCGAGATCCGCGTCGATCTCCGCCTGCGCGGGGAGCAACCCCGCCTGGCGCAGAGCGGCCACCGCGATCGTGCGTGCGACCGGCGCGGCGACGTCGGCGCCGTGCTCGCCGATGGCGGGCTCGTCCGCGGTCACCAGGATCACGAAGCGCGGCCGGTCGAGGGGCGCGACCATCACGAAGGACACGATGTTCCGCCCGGTGACGAAGCCGCCCTCCTCGGGCACCCACTTCTGCGCCGTGCCCGTCTTGCCGCCCACGCGCAGGCCCTCGATGCGCGCGCGTGCGCCGGTCCCGTGCTCAATCACCGCGCCCATCATGTCGCGCACCGTGGCCGACGTCCGTTCGCTGCACACCTGACGGATCTCGTGCGGAGGAAGCTCGCGCAGGACGTCGCCGGTCTCGGCGTCGAGGACGGAGCGGATGATCTGCGGCTGCATGAGCCGGCCGCCGTTGACGATCGCGCAGATCGCGCTGGTCATCTGAATGTCATTGACAGAAACGCCCTGGCCGAAGCCGAGGTTCGCCACGTCGCGCTCCCGCATCTGGTCGGCGGGCCGCAGACTCCCGGAAGCCTCGCCGGGCAGGCCGATGCCCGTGCGGCGCCCGATGCCGAGGCTCTCAAGGAAGTCATGGTAGCCGCTTGCGCCCACCAGCAGGGCGAAGCGCGCGGCGGCGATGTTACACGACTGCGCCAGCATCCGAGTCAGGTCGCAGGAGTGGTGGCCGCCGTTGTACGCCCAGCGGCCCCAGCAACGCAGCGACTCCCCGCCGATCTCAGTCTGCCCGGCGCAGTAGTACGACTGCGAAGCGTAATTCGGCGATTCCAGCACGGCGGCGGAGAGCAGCACCTTGAAGAGGCTGCCGGGCTCGTACTGGCGGACCACGGGTAGGTTCTTGAGGCGCTCGGCGATCTCCTCGGGAGTGCCCTCCGCAAGGCCGCCGGGGTTGAAGTTCGGCCGCGAGGCCAGGGCCAGGATCTCGCCGGTGTTCGGGTCCATCACCACGCAGGTGGCGGACTTGGGCCGGCTGCGCTCCATGCAGTCGTCCAGCGCCATCTCCACGACCTGCTGGATCGACCAGTCGATCGTGAGCACCAGGCTCTTGCCCGGCTCGGGCGGCAGGACTCCGGTGGAGTCGACGCCCAGGATGCTGCGGCCGTGCCCGTCCATGTTGCGCGGACGGGTGCCGGGGGCGCCGGCGAGCAGGAAGGCCCAGCGCAGCTCGATGCCGTCCATCGGCTCATGGTAGCGCGTGCAGCGGCCCAGGACGTGGCAGGCCAGGCGCTCGCCCGGGTACATACGCATGTACTCGCGCGTCACCCACACGCCCGGCACGCGCTCCTGCACGAGCGGCGCGACCTGGTCGGGCTCGAGCAGGCGCGCGATGTACACGAAGGCGAGGTCGTCCTCGATCGCCCGCTCCAGTCGCTCGCGCACCTCGGCGGCGTCCAGGCCGGTGCGCTCGGCGATGTCGTGCGCGACGGCGCCCACCCCACGGTCAGACTCGGCGATGGTCCTGGGATCGGCGCACACGGACGCCATGGGGACGCTCACGGCCATGGGCTCGAGGCCGCGGGCGTAGATGGCGCCGGGGACCGGTCGGGCGGGCTCGGGCCCGGGATGGCGCTGGGCGTCGAGGGTCATGTAATGCCCCCGGCGCACGACCTGCACCCAGGTGAGCTTGAGACTGAGGCCTATGATGAGCGCGAACGCGAGGGTCAGGAAGACGCGCGTTCGCTGAACCCACAGCGGATGCGGTGCGGCGTCGAGGCGCAGGCTGCGGTCCCTGGCGCTGGTCATCGGGCGATCGTCTCCGGGCGGTCGTGGCGTCACTGGGGGGACGGCGCCGATGCGTAGAGCGAGCCGACCGCGCCGGCGGGGAGTTCCCCGGCCGGCAGTTGGCCAAGCCGCAGGTCACGAATGCGCTCGTCGCTCCCGGCGGTCGGCAGCGTGGAGTGCAGAGCCTCGGGCACATCGGTGAGCGTTACATGCGCGACCGCCATCGGCCGGCACAGCCCACGCTTGATGATGTGCGCGCGCACGCGCTCGGCGTTGCCCAACTCGGCGAACTGCCGATGGAGATCCAGCTCGCGGGCCTGCTCGTCCTGGGCAAGCTGCTCGAGGCGGCGCAGATCACACTCGATGACGGAGAGGCGGGCGCACGCTACGAGGTAGAACACCGCGCACGCACCGACCATCGCAATGACGATGGCCGGCCGGATGACCTCAAACCATGCGGCGGCGAGTGCGGATCGACGCCGGGGTACGGCGGAGTTGCTGGTCTGCCTGCTGGAGGATGCGGGTCGCCGCATGCCGGTGCCCTCCCATTCGCTCCGGCGCCTGCAGATGAGGCCGGCCGGGAGAGCCAGGGCAGCGCGGGCTCAGGCTGGGGCCTCCCGACCGTCAGTGTGCGTTGTTGGCGAAGGGACGAGCGCCCACGCGATTCCTGCTTCGATGCAAGCTGCCCGTGGACCGTGCCTTGGGGAACACTGTAGCTGACCACATTGCGGCGACCTTTGCTGCGATCGTTGCTGCGATGGAGGGCTGCGATGGTGTCGTCCGCCTCATGCTGCAAAGGTTGCTGCGTCAATTGTCCGGGCGCTCGTCCCTCGCCTCCGGTAGATGGCCGCCTGGAGCTCATCACCGGAAAACCTGGTGTGTCCGCTTCCGCCTCCCTGATGCGCGTCGTGCGCGCGACGGATATCAGACCCTGATCGCGGCGTGCAGCCGTGCGCTGCGGGCCGCGGGGTTCGACGAAATCTCCTCTTCGATCGGGAACAACGGCTTCGGCGTCATGACCTGCAACTTCGCCTCACGCTCGGGCGCCCCGATAAGCCGAGCAGGGCCGGTGGGGCCGCCCTCCAGCTCCCGCAGCCTGGTGCGCGCCAGCCGGTGCTCGAGGCCGTGGAAGGTGATGATCACCAGCCTTCCCCCCGGCCGCAGCGCCGTCACGGCGGCGTCGATGCCCCGCTCCAGCCCGCCCAGCTCATCGTTCACCTCGATGCGCAGCGCCAGGTAGCCGGCCGCGATGCGCTTTTCCACCGCGGCCCCCTTGAAGGCCAGGGCCCGGCGCAACAGCTCCGTCAGCCGGTCCGTGGTCTCGATGGGCGCCTGCTCGCGCTCGCTGATGATGGCCCGCACCGCGGCCCGGACCTCTCCCCCGCGCAGCGTGCGCCCGAAGATCTCGAGCAGCTCGCGCTCGTCTGCCTCGGCGAGCACGGAACGCGCGGTGCGCGGCTGGTCGGGGTCGTAGGTCATCAGCAGCGCTTCGCCGTCGGCGCGCCAGGAGAAGCCCCGGCCCCGGCCGGTGGTTCGGCCGGCGAGCTGGTCAAGGCTCGGGCCGCAGTCGATGAGCATGCCGTCGATCCCGCTGTCAATGTCCACGCTCGACAGTGCGTGCAGCACGTCCTCGTAGCGTGCCCGGACCAGGGCCACCCGCTCCCCGAACCTCGCCAGCCGTTCGGCGGCGAACGCGAGCTGGGCCGGGTCCCGGTCGAGGCCGATGAGCCGCGAGTCGGGGCCCGAATGGTCCAGGATCAGTTCCGAATGTGCGCCACCACCGACGGTTCCGTCCACGTAGGTCTCGCCGGGCCGCGGCCGCAGGTGCTCGATCACGGCCTCAGGCATGACCGGCCGGTGCTCCGGGACACTCACGGCGTGTCGGCCTCCGCCTCCCTGGCCGCCCGCTCCCGGCGGCGCTCGCGAGCCGCCTTCTTGAGTTCGGGCGTGCGCCGCGCCATGTACGCCTGGTAGTGGCTCTCGTCCCAGATCTCAAAGCGCGAGCCGATGAACAACACCCGGGCGCGCGATGTGCCGGGCTTGAGCTTCGCGGGTTCCCGGAGGTGCTCCGGGATTTTCAGCCGCCCGCGATCATCGATCTCGACGTCGATGGCGTTGCCAAGGAACAACAGCCGCAGGTCATCAAGGTCCGGATCGAGCCCGTCGTCGTCCCCCTCGAATTGCTTGCTGAACTCGTCCCACTGCGCCTTGGTGAAGGCCAGGATGTTCTGGTCGAAGCCCTGGGTCAGCGTCAGCGCGCCGTCGATCTGATCCAGGTGGTGCTCCCGGAGCGTGATCCTCCCCGAAGCGTCCACTTGGCTGACACTGGCCCCATGGCGGTCCATTCTGAATAAGATCCCGTGCGTTGCCTGAAACTTGGTCCCCGTATATCCCCGCGTTTATCAGTGTGGGCCCCATAATACCCAGCACATCCCGAAGAGTCAAGGGAATCTGACAATCGCGTGATGAGGGCCAGGCGGGAACGGGTCGAGGCCATTACGGCGCATGCACGCTCCGACGGCCCCGCAACAGGGCGGAACGTACACGCACAGGCCGCCGTCTCGTGCGCGAGGCGGCGGCCCGGAGACGTCGCGGCGACTTGCGGCTACTCGAGGGCGCGCAGTTGCCTGATGGCCTCGGCGTAGCCATCAGGGTGGCGCAGGATGAAGGAGCCTGAGACGATGACGTCGGCGCCGGCCTGGCACAGCTCGTGGATGTTCTCGGTGCCGACGCCGCCATCGACCTGGATGTGCGCCTCGCGCCCGCTCTGCTCGATGAGCCGGCGCACCTGTGCGGTCCTGGCGATGGTGCCTTCGATGAACTGCTGCCCCGCGAATCCCGGGTGCACCCCCATGACGGTGATCATCTCGCACAGCGGCAGCAGCTCGGCGATGGCCTCCGGTGGCGTGTCGGGGCTGATGGCGAGGGCGGGGCGGCGCCCGGCGTCGCGTACGGCCTCGAGGAACTGACCCGCGTCGTCCTGCGCCTCGATGTGCGCGGTGATGATGTCCGCGCCCGCCTCGACGAAGTCGTCGAGGTAGCGCAGCGGCTCGGAGATCATCAGGTGGGCGTTGAAGGTCAGATCTGAGTGCTCCCGGCAGGCCCTGATCGGCAGCGCGCCGTGCGTGAGATTGGGGACGAAGTGCCCGTCCATGACATCCCAGTGCAGCCAGTCGGCGCCGGCCAGCTCCAGCGCGCGCGCCTCCTGGCCCAGGCGGGCGAAGTCTGCGACCAGCATCGACGGTGCGATGATCATCGACGTGTCCTCACAATCATGAGGGCGCGCAACCGCGCCCCGGGCGTCCGGCGGGAACATGCTTCGAGGAACAGATTCGCCGGCGCGGGCGCGAAGCCTGCCGGCGACGGAGCGCGTCAGCGCGGGCGGTAGTCGTCGCAGCGCGTGGCGTTGGGGCGCTCGGGGCGTCGGCAGGCGTCGCCGTAGTCGAAGCGGCAACTGTCGCACAGGAAGCGGCCGGGGGCACGGGTGACCGTCCACCAGCCTCGGATGCGGCGCACAAGACCGCGCCACCAGGCGGGGATGTCCGCCATCAGCCCGCCTCCTCCGCGCGCTGCGCGATGGCCGACAGCTCCCAGCGCACGCGCCCGACGCCGCCCGAATCCTCGCACACCGCCACGAGCAGCGTGTCCTCGCCGGCGATGTGCTCCCAGCCCAGCGCGAGCACGGTGTTGCCGCCGGTGACGGTCAGCCATGAGGGGCGATCGAGGGCCAGGGCGTCGGTAAAGCTGGCGACACAGTCGGCGGCGGCGGTGGCGATGCGCCCGAGCACCTCGCCGTCGATGCCGGTCGGGGTGCCGACCAGCACCGGCCGGCCGTCGGCGGTGCGGTAGCCGCGCCAGCCGTGGGCGAGGTGCCCGCCCACCGCCCGCGCGGCATCGGCCACGCGCTTCACCAGAGCGCGGTGCTCGCGCAGTGGCGTCATCTCCGGCAGCGCCGGGGGCGAGGCGAAGGCCGCGACCGGCGCCAGGCCCTGCACGGACTCGGCGGCGCGGTTCATGGTCAGCTCCAGGCGTCCCGCGGCGGCCTCGCCACGCCCGGCCAGTAGCAGCAGCACGCCTGCACACTCGTCCAGCGCGCGCAGGGCGAAGGCGCCCAGCGGCGTGCCGGTGAGCTGCAGGCAGGTGGCATCGACGCCCAGCCACGCGCACAGGCTCACGTGGGTGCGCGCGAGCGCGTCGGCGTGGGCGGCGGTGCCCGCGGCCGGGGTGCCCGACGGCACCGCGGCGATCACCGTGCGGCCATCGGTGGCGCCCCACACGCGTACGTCGGCGGCCCCGCCGGCCGCGTCGGCGATGACCGCGACCATCTCCCGCAGGTTGCGCGCGGGCGCCGGCGGCCCGACATCCTGCTCCGACGCGGCCTCAGCGGCGTGCTCGGCCTCGGCCACGGGTTCGAGGTGATCGGTGGATTCCCCCGGCGGCGCGGCAACCGGCTGCCCCACCCCGCCGACGGAGGCCGGCTCGGGCTCGGCCGCGATCTCCGCCGCTACCGGCTCCCCAGCGGCCTCACCGGGCGTGGCGGCCTCGGCCTCGGGCGTTGCGTCGATCACGCCGGGGGGCAGCGGGCCTTCCTCTGGAGGCCCGGGCTCGTCGAGCGGCAGGGCCAGCTCCTGCGCGGGCAGCTCCTCCTCGATGTCCACCTCGATCTGCTCGCCCAGGTCGCCGAGCTGCTGCTCCTCGAGCACGGTCGGGCTGACCGGCGGGGCGTCGGGCGACTCCTCGAGGGCGGCCAGTAGCGCCTCGCGAGTGGTATCATCGATGATCTCGTCGGCGGGCGACGGCCGCGGAGTCGCGCGGCGGGGCCGGCGGCGGCGGGCGATGAGCGGGCGGATCAGGCGCAGCAGCACCGCCATCAGCAGCACCTGCGCGACCGCGGACGGCCAGTAGGCGGCGTAGTAGAACTTCGCGCCCGCGATCAGCTCGCCGCCCTCCTGCGGCGACAGCGCCGACGCGCCGATGGCGATGCCCGCACGCGCCGCGAAGGCGAGCACGAGCGTAAGCAGCATCACCGGGCCGGCGACCGCGCCACCGCCGAGCATCAGCACATAGATGATGCCCTCCCCCGTCAGCACCACGGGCAGCGCGCGGCCAAACTCGATGGGCGCGATCTCCAACTCGGCGAGCGCGGCGCTGGCGGCCACCGCCACCACCGCCGCCGCCAGCACACGGGCGATCCCCATCAGCAGGCGCCGCCACAGAGGGGGGTCGCGACGATCAGGCGTCATGCAGTGCCTCCTGCGAGTCTGAGACAGGTCATGCCCGGCGCAGGCAGCGCATGCCCGCCGGGCCCGTGCGCATTTCGACGCGACCGCGCCCGCCCCCTTCGCCCGGGCACGGAAACAAGGTCGCGTGCCCGCACGGGGCGAACTGCCGGTCCGCACCAATACCATCGCAGGACAGGCGGAGCCACGTGAGTGAGCAGATCGATCCGAAGAACCAACTCAACGAGCTGACGAATCGCGAGTGGCTCATCGAGACCAAGAGCTTCTGGCGCTCGATGGCCGAGGAGCGCCTGTGCGCCTGGCCGGACGCCGACACCATCGAGCGCTTCGGCGCGTGGCTGGCGCAGGAGATCGGCGAGGACGAGGCCGCCGAGGCGCTCGGGCAGCTCAAGTCGAGCGTGCTCGAATCGATCGCCCCGCCGCGCGATGAGCTGAAGGCGACGCACCCGGCCACCTTCTCGGAGCGCGACATCGGACGGCTGATCGAGTTCTTCACCAGGCGCGGCGAGCGCGTGCTCGACCCGTTCGTGGGTGCGGGCTCGACGCTGCTGGCCTGCCGGCAGACCGATCGCATTGGCGTGGGCATCGAGCTGATCGAGCGCTGGGCGGAGGTGACGAGGCAGCGTCTGGAGGCGGTCGGGGCGCACTGCCGGACGTCCGCACCCGCCGAGGCGCTGACGGCGGCGGCGCTGGGCACCCAGGTGCTGGTCCACGCCGACGCGCGCGAGGCGCTGGCGGAGCTGCCGGACGAGTGCTTCGACTTCGTGGTGACCAGCCCGCCCTACTGGCGCATCCTCCGCAAGCGCGGCGACAAGGCCGAGGCGGAGCGCACCAGCCGGGGCCTGCCCACGCACTACAGCGAGGCGGATGAGGACCTGGGGAACATCGAGAGCTACGAGGCCTTCCTCGAGCAGCTCGGGACGGTCTTCGCCCACTGCGGGCGGCTGTTGCGGCGCAGGCGCTACATGTGCGTGGTGGTGGCCGACTTCCGGCACGGCCCGCAGTTCCATCTCTACCACGCGGACATCGCCCGGCTTGTCGAGGGCCTGGACGCGGACCTGCAGCTCAAGGGCCTGACGGTGCTGGTCCAGGACAGCAAGAACCTTTACCCGCTGGGTGTGCCCCACGCCTTCGTGTCGAACATCCACCACCAGTTCGTGGTGATCTTCCAGAGGATGTGAGGCGACTCGGCGGACCGGCCGGCCCGCCTCCGGGTACCGGCGAACGGCGGGCCGGGGTGGAACCTTCGCCGTGCTCGGGCACGGCGAACTCCTCGCGCAGACGCTTCGCGTCTGACGCTCGGAGCGGCCCCTCCGCACGGCATCACGATCTGCCCGTCCGTACCGTAGAGCGACCGGTCCGTCCGGCGCGAC
>JALGVA010000084.1 GCA_029820295.1 Candidatus Zipacnadia bacterium | reverse complement strand
CCGCAGCCGCCACTACGTCGTGCTCGACGTCGATGAGCACGCGGACAACGGTGACCTCAGCCGCAAGGTGCGGCTCGAGTGCCTCGATGACGACGCCCTCGGCGATGAGCTGGAGGTCATCTGGGAACGCGAGGTGGGCGCCGAGGTGCACGACACCTCGCGCCTGCGCCGGCCGGATGGCTTCGACGCGCTCGACACCTTCCTCGCCTACACCTCGGCGCTGCGCTGGTCCAGCAGTTCCGTCATCGCCGGGCCGCCGCTGACCGCGCCCTTCTACGGGGCGGTCGAGATCGAGCCCTATCAGCTCGTGCCGGTGGTACGCGCCCTGCGGATGCACCGCGTGAGCCTGCTGCTGGCCGATGACGTGGGCCTGGGCAAGACCATCGAGGCCGGGCTGGTGGCGCAGGAGCTGATCCGCCGGCATCGCGCGCGGCGCATCATGGTCGTCTGCCCGGCGTCGCTGCAGCGCCAGTGGCAGGAGGAGATGCGCGCCAAGTTCAACCTCGACTTCCACATCCTCGACCGCGCCGAGGCCGAACGCCTGCGGCGCGAGTACGGCATCCATGTCAACCCGTGGCGCAGCCACCCGCGGCTCATCACCTCGATGGACTTCATCAAGTCCGAGCGCTGGCTGGCGCTGTTCCGGAGCTCACTGCACGAGCAGCGCCACCCGGGCCTGCGCGAGTGGGACCTGCTGATCGTCGATGAGGCGCACAATTGCGCGCCGTCGGGCCGCCGGCACTACGTGCGCGAC
The DNA here is from genome assembly GCA_029820295.1 of Candidatus Zipacnadia bacterium. Classification (GTDB taxonomy): domain Bacteria; phylum Armatimonadota; class Zipacnadia; order Zipacnadales; family UBA5352; genus JALGVA01. Next base: position 20,093 of record JALGVA010000084.1, on the reverse strand, counting down.
TCCGACCGCACGAAGATGCTGCGCGCCATCACCGACGACTTCGAGCACCGCCTGTTCCTGACCGCCACGCCGCACAATGGCTTCACCCCCAGCTTCACCGCGCTACTGGAGATGCTCGACCCGCTGCGCTTCTCGCGCGGCAACGAACTCCTACGCGAGCAGTTCTGGATAATGGGGGCGGAGAGTGGCGAAGCGCCAGAGCACGAGGTCTACCACGCGCACCGAATCGCCCGACACTTCGGCGATCTCGGAGCACAGTTCATGCGCGTCGCTGTAGCCCAAGATGCGCGCCATTCGCGACAGGTGGCGGTCCGGCTTGGCGGTCTCAATGCCGAGGTTCTTCGCGAGGTGGAAGACGGTGACTTCACCGATGTACGGGAAGCTGCGAAGCGTTCGGAAGGGAGCATCAAGCAGGCGCCGCCTGATACTGTCGAACCCCACATCGACGACCATACAGGCGGCGGTTACCATCGCGGCAACCTTGCGAGGGTGGTTGAAGCACGAAAGCCCGCGGCGACGGCACTCCTCCGCCCGTGCCACGATCTCGGCGGCAGAGCGCCACTGCATGAAGGCATCCGCGATTCCCGGGAAGCATGCCACCACAGCCCGGTTGGACAGGCCTGCCGACAAGACCACCCAGGCGTGCTCAGACAGCAGCGCTGCCTCGCTCAGCTTGCTGGCGTCGGTGGCAGCGTGGCGTGTCACCTCGAGGCCGTAGCCCGCGGATACAACGGCAGACTTGGCGATACTGTACACTGATAGCACATAGGGCCTACTCAACTCCCCCAGATCCGTCGTTGCCATCTGGCGACCTCCCGTGTGTGACGACGGTCGCGTTCCGCTGCCCACCCGTCTCGCCTCTGGTTGCCGCGCGCAGAACTCGGCGAGCCGCCTCCACCCGAAGTCTTGCCGACACCAGCCATGCTGGGGCTCCGGGTGTCTCCGAGATTGCTCTGCTTACCGCAACCTTGTGCAGGTGAGCCGCCTTCAGCTTCGTGAACTCGCGCTCGGGGACCGGGATGCACTTGTCCCCGATGAACTCCCACTCCCTCGCTAGCCGCTGCAACTCCGCCCGGGTGTGCTTGCACGCTAGTACCCGTCGGCACTTCTGCTTGAACGCTGCGTAGACACGGACGGCCTGTTCATGCCTTGCCCGCTCCCCGGACCAGTCGGCTCTGTCAAGCAGCATTGCCGCGCCGAAGACGACGGCCCCAGCGATTCCAATCCAGATGTCGGCGTCCCGGGCTGGCAGAAGAGAGAGAACCTCCTGGCGGGCGAGCGTCAGAACACAGACGGCGAGCCCGCTGACCGTCAGCACTGCATGCGTGATCTGCGCGTAACGGGAGTACCTGTCCCGCAGGCAGGAATGCATGGTTGTCAGCATGTCCGCCTTGCGCCCAAGGTCGCCGACCTCTGCCTCGAGGGCCTCCGCCCGCGGATCCATCACTCGTCCTCCCCGAACAGGCCCTTCCACACGTCCAGCGCACCGACAGCGTTTGCGTTCTTGATCGTCCGAGCAATCCGCGCGAGGGCCGACGAGATGGCCTGCCGGCGCGGGTCTCCGCTTGGGCCCAGGTACTCATCCGCACATACGGACTGGCGAGTGACGTCTTCGACAGGACGGAGCACGCGCGCGGAAGCCACGTCAAAGAAATGCGGCAACATCGCCTGCAGGGTCTTTGGCCCGTCGTAGTCCGAGAACACGTCGACTGCAAGACATTCGGTATGGTAGCCGGTCGGTTGGCGGCTCTGTGGAAGGCCCTGGCAGACGGCCTTGACCAGCTTGATCGTCGGGACGACCTTGCTGGCGTTGCTCTCATTGACTCGTGTGAGACGCTCTCTGAAGGCCTCGGGGTGAATGGTGACCCAACCCTCGCCCGCAGCATCGGCGATGCGGCAGCGGTTGCCGCTCCTGACCGCCGGCAGTAGCTGGATCTCCTGGTCCTGGAACTTCACGGTGACCGCGAGACGCCCCTTGGTGATCTGTGTAGTCGGGAACCGCCGCTGCAGCCGCTCGGCGATGTAGTCGAGCGCGGCTTGTGGTCCTGCGGAGGCCAGATCGGTCCTGTCCAGGAACACCAGGGCATCGACGTCGCTTAGACCGTTCACGTAGGTGTGCTTCGCAACGGACCCCCCGAACAGGAGGTCGAGAGTGCCGTCGATGTCGCTCTCGAGCGCCGACCTGATCTCCTCAAGATGCTGCCGCGTCGAGTCGGCATCTCTGTCGTTGACGTTGGCTAGGAGCCGCGCGAGGAACTCGCTCAAGTCCTCCTGGAAGCGCGGGCCTAGTGCGTTCTCCTGTGCTTCCCTGATCTTCCTGGCGAGATCGTCTGGCGTCGTGCCTCTGGGTATGAGCCCGCCACCAGTGCCGCCCATCAGGGCTCCCTCCCGAGTTTGGCGCATAGGGACTCGTATGTCTGTTCGAGGAAGTCACGATGTGGTCCGAGCAACCCGACCTCACGCTTGCTGATGAACTGCTCCATGGCCCCTTCGAGTTGTTTCAGGGCAGCGACGTTGTCAAGAAGCGCATGGTGCTTGACTGACAGATCAGACTGCCTGGGTCCCAGCCCCGAAGTGAGCATGCCGTAGTGCTTCGTGGAGACTGCACGCCCCTCCACACACGCGTATCTCAGCCACGTCAGGCCGTCGAATACCTCCGCCCCGGCGAGGAAGTATAGCGGTGTCTCCAGAGGGTCCAACGAACCGAAAACGTGTATGGGCGCACGCACGTCTTCCGCGTCCAGTACCTCTCGTATCCTCGCGAGCTCGGCCATTCGGTTGAGGACGCTCCCCCCCAACTCCTTCTCCGTCACACCGACGATGTCGAAGTCTCGCAAGCGGGTCGCGACTCGAGCGACGTCCTTTGCATAGACGTAGCGTCGACCCGGCGTCTCCGGTTTCACAAGGAAATCGGTGATTATCCCAGGCAACTCCGCGAACAGCGCCAACGCTAGGTCAATCTGCTTCTCGATGGCGCAAGCCTCACGCGGGTGATCATAGCTAACCGCAACTGTCGGCACAGCGTATTCCGACCGAGGCCAACCCAACAACAGGTCGCGATGGAGGTCACGATTCCATTCCTTGGCGGCATGGTCGGCGGCCGCGAACTCATGCACGTCGAAGTCCCGGCGCACTTCGTAGCCGCCGCTGTCGATGAAGACCATCGGGTCGTAGTCCTCGGGCCGAGGGACGTGACCGTGATGCAGGTCGTAAGCGCTAACAAGGATCGGTATGTCCAGGAGCTCCATGGCTATCTTGTATGCGGCCCGGACATCAGGAAACCCTTTGCTCGAGAAGGCCGGCACCAGGAGCGGCGTGCGCACTATCTCCTCTCCGTCGCGCCTGATCACGCTAGATCTGGCAAGCGGCATCGAAGTTCCCCCTATCCAAGCACGAGCGGCAAATCCCGCAGGGCGGCACCGTTCCGGCCTCGCAGCTGTACGTCAGCGCCAGTGGGAGATTCCTCTCCTTGAAGTACCGGTAGACCAGAGCCTTGGGCCAGCTAACGAAGGGGGCGTAGCAGCAGACGCGTCCGTCTGAGTGCTCTCCTAGAAGGCGGTTCAGGGAGAAGAGGAAGGCCTCTGTGCAGTCATAGTAGGGACTCCCAGCGTGTACACCCAGCGCAATCACGCCGCCAGCGACCTCACCGAGCATGTAGGCGGTAAGTACCAGCCACGCGTTGCGCCCAGGTATCTCGCCAGCTCCGAAGGTGCGCCGGGGAGCGACCGTGCACCACGACAGAGGAATACCGAAGTGCGACGCGACAAGACTCGCCGAGTTCCTTTCTTGCTCGGCAGCGGGCTGCCCGTAGTCGGCGAACAAGGCACCCACTACGTAGTCCTGCTCAAGCAGGAACTGCGTGCAAGCTGCTGAATCAATGCCACCGCTCAAGAGGACGAGTGCGCGACGTCGCTTCGCCATCCTCAGATCCCCCGGCAGGACCCATGGCTCGCGCGGCCCTTCGATGCCGCACATCCTACCACCTTCGGGGAGCCACGTCCACTAACTCGGCGCTCCGCGCTGGTCTTCCTCATGCGCCTGGTCTTCCTCCTTTATGGCGAGGAGAACCACCTGCTGCCCCATGGCGAGGTGCTCTACGACCACTCCTACGGCCTCACCCGCCTGTGGACACGCCTCGAACGCGAGCACCACGATGACCCCGCCGCCATGCAGCGCACCTTCGACGCCTTCCCGCAGCTTCTCGCCACCTTCCGGCTGATCCACCAGGGCTGCGAGCACCCCGACCTCGCGCTGCTCGGCTATGGCGGCAAGCTCTTCGATCCCGGGCGCTTCCCGGCGCTGGAGGACCGCCGCACGCGCATCTCCAACGCCACCATGTACAACATCCTCCGCCGGCTCATCTTCGCGCGCGGCAGGGTCGGCCGCACCGTGGTCAACCAGCGCCTGAGCTACCGCGAACTCGACGTCGAGCAGCTCGGCGGCGTCTATGAGGGCCTGATCGATGGCATGGTCCGGCGCGCCGAGCAGATCGTGGTCACCATCGACGCCGGCGACCAGCCCGTGGTCGCGCTGGCGGAGCTGGAGGCGCGCTCGGGCGACGACCTCGCCGACTTCCTGCGCTCGGTCTCGTCCATGTCCGCGCAGCGGGCACAGCGCGCCGCCGGGGAGGCCGCCGGGCCCGCGCCCCTCGACGAGATCGAGGGCCCCGCCCCTGAGGCGGGGCTGGATGCCGAGACCCTCGTCCGCGTCGCGCCCTACGCCCGCTTCCTCGACGTGGGCGCCACCGTGCTCCCCGGCGACCTCTACGTGGTCCAGCAGTCCGGCGCGCGCAAGGCCGGCGGCCAGTACTACACCCCGCGCTGGATCACCCGCTTCATCTGCGAGCGCACCCTCGAGCCCCTGTGCTACGAGGGCGAGGGCGAGGAGCGTCGCATCAGGTCGCCGCGCGAGATCCTCGCGCTCAACGTCTGCGACCCCGCCATGGGCTCGGGGGCATTCCTCGTGCAGGCCTGCCGCTACCTCGCCGAGCGCCTGGTGGAGAGCTGGGACCTGTGCGCCGCCGAGCACCCCGGCGAGCGCATCACCATTCCCGAGGGGCTGCCGCAGGCGCAGGCACCCGCCGGCGCCCGCATCCTGCCCGAGGACCATGACGAGGCGCTCATCTGGGCGCGCCGCTACGTCGCCGACAACTGCCTCTACGGCGTGGACGTGAACCCGCTGGCGGTGGAGCTTGCGAAGATGTCGCTGTGGCTCGCCACGCTCTCCAAAGACCGGCCCTTCACCTTCCTCGACCACAAGCTCAAGTGCGGCAACTCCATCATCGGCGCATGGGCGAGCGACATCGACCGCTATCCCGCCGCCGCCTGGGACCGCAGGGCCGATCGCGGCAGCCCCCTCGCCGAGGCGCTCAAGCAGATCCGCAAGGACGTGCGCGATCAGCTCAAAGCCGCCGAGCAGGAGGCGAAGGGCCAGCAGATCTTCGAGTTCAGCGCGCAGGTGCCCGACGTGCGCGCCGAGGCCGCCCGGGCCATCCTCGAGATAGAGGACGTGGACCCCGATGACCCGGACGAGAAAGAGCGCCTCTACCACGCCCTGCAGGCCAACGAGCGCTGGCAGGCGGTGCGACGCATGTATGACGCCTGGTGCGCGCTGTGGTTCTGGCCGCTGGCCTCTCCCCCAACCCCTCTCCGTGCCGGAGAGGGGTGCAACGGCACGACAACGCAAACGTTTCCCCCCTCCGAAACGGAGGGGGGCGCAGGGGGGAGGCCCTCCTCCGACCTCCCCCTGGTCTGGGCGTGGCGCGAGCTGATGCACAGCCTCGCGCCCGGGGCCGAGGCCCCGATGCTCTCCACCGCCACCCCCGAGCGCATCGCCCGCTGGCGGCAGATCATCGAGGACCTGCGCGAGGAACTGCGCTTCTTCCACTGGGAGCTTGAGTTCCCGGACGTGTTCCACGAACGCGGCGGCTTCGACGCCATCGTCATGAACCCGCCGTGGGAGCGGATCAAGCTGCAGGAGAACGAGTTCTTCGCCACGCGCGACCCGCGGATCGCCGGCGCGCCCAACGCCGCCGCCCGACGCAGGCTCATCAAGCAGCTTCCGGAGACCGACCCGGCGCTCTACGCCGAGTTCCGGCGCGAGAAGGCCATCGCCGACAACACCGGCACCTTCCTGCGCGAGTCCGGGCACTTCCCGCTCACGGCGGTGGGCGACATCAACCTCTACCCGATCTTCGCCGAACTCGGGCGGCGGCTGATCAGCCCGCGCGGGGGCGTGGGCGCGGTTGTCCCCAGCGGCATTGCCACCGACTACTACACCCAGGGCTTCTTCCGCGACCTCATGGAGACCCGCGCCCTCCGCGCCCTCTACGACTTCGAGAACCGCGAGGGGATCTTCCACGATATCGACAGCCGGATGAAGTTCTCGCTCTTCTTCGTGAGCGGACCCGCGCGAGGTAGAGAAGCCGCCGACTTCGCGTTCTTCCTGCAGCGCCCGGATCATCTGGAGGACGACTGGCGGCATTTCCAGCTTACGGAGGAGGAGATCGAGCTTCTCAACCCCAACACGCGCACCTGCCCGATCTTCCGCAGCCGGCGCGACGCAGAACTGACGAAGGCCATCTACCGCCACCACCCGGTGCTCGTGCGCGAGGTATACGACGAGCGCGGTCAGCAGGTGGGCGAGGAGAACCCGTGGGGGATCGTAGTTCGGCAAGGCCTCTACCACCTGACGGGTGACGCGGAACTGCTTCTGACCGACCTCACGGACCTTCAGCCGTTCGACGCAGATTCTCCTATCGAGCGGGTCTACGAGGGAAAAATGATCCACCAATTCGACCATCGCGCTTCGTGCTATGAGGGCCAATTCGGTACTGACGAAGCTGAGTTCGTGAGCGTCGATAGAGAGCAGCAGAAGGATCCGATGTTCGCGGTCAGGCCGCGGTACGCTGTTCCGACTGCTGAGAGCCGCAAGCGCAAGCCCGCCGAGTACGACAGGCGATGGTGCTTTGGCTACCGTGACATCGCCCGATCTACAGACGAAAGAACTCTCATTGCGTCTGCGATTCCCGTCCTCTCCACCGCGTACACAATTCGTACGGTCTTTCTCGGCGATGAACTGCGGAGGCACGTTGCCGGGTTCCTCGCCAACCTGAACGGCTTCGCGCTCGACTTCGTTGCCCGTCAGCTGACCGGCGGTACTCACGTCACCGACTACATCATCGAACAACTGCCCGTGATCCCGCCCTCGCGGTATGAGGAGGAGTTTTGCGGGGAGCAGCTGGCGGATGTGGTGGTGGGGCGGGTGTTGGAGCTGGTGTATACGGCGTGGGACATCAAGGCCTTTGCGGATGACGTGTGGCGGGAGGCGGACGAGGGGCTGCGGGCGCGGCTGCGTGCCGGGTGGGAGGCGAACCGGGCGGCGACGGGCGGTCACCGGTGGGCGCCGCCGGAGGGCATGGTGCCGGCCCCTGACGGCATTCCTCTGCCGCCCTTCGTGTGGGACGAGGAGCGCCGCGCCCAGCTTCGGGCGCAGCTTGACGCCATCTACTTCCACCTCTACGGCATCGAGCGCGCCGACGTGGACTACATCATGAGCACCTTCCCGATCGTGGAGCGCAAGGACCGCGAGGCATATGGCACCTACCGCACCCGCGACCTGATCCTGTCCTACTACGACGCGTATGCAACCGCCGCCCCCTCCGCCCTCCAGACCTGGCTCGGCCCGGAGGAGAAGCGGACGGCGAGACGGCATAGTTGGGAGACGAAGGCGTAACAGCCGGAAACGAGTTACAGTCTGCACACGACGCAGGGGGTAATATTGATGTCCATGGTAAGCGGCTCCGATTGTCCGTTCAGCCAAAGCAGGGAATGTCGGTGGTGGGGGCAACGAGAGTCAGCAGATACAGCATTCCTCATAGCCCCAAGCGATCCGGTCCTCGAACCACTGCGCCTGTTGGCCATAGAAGTGGCCGAAAAGTTCGTCGCCGAGTGCGTGCAAGCCATCGACACTCCGCCAACCAATGAGGACATCTGGTGCGAGAACATATGCCGTGAGATCTTGCGGTGCCAGTTCGTGTTGGTCATCCTCGATGAGTCGAGCTGGAGGCGCGAGAACTGCGGACTGCCGCCTGGCTGGGAGATCAAAGAGCGGAATGCGAACGTCTACTTCGAATACGGTCTCGCCATGGGAGCCAAGAAGCGTGCCGTCTGTCTTCTTCAACAGGGAACGGATCTGCCGTTCGACACCGGCTGGCTCTCAATCCTCTATTACTCCCCGGACGCACTCAACGGGGAATCAGGCACGAGAGAGGAGCTTAAGGACAAGCTCGCAGAAAGTATAGAATCCATCTACCCGCGCCTGACTCCTGATGAAGCCGAGAAGGCCTTCGATCGACTATGGAAGTTCTATGTCGGAGGTAGCAAGCGGAGACTACACAAGGTCATTCGGCACGGGCGCAATCTGCTCCAAGAGCAAGGTCTGAAGGCGTGGCCGCGCGCGTCTGCTGCGCTCCGTACGCATCCGGAGGTGCAATCGCGCATCGAGAAAGGTGTTCGAGTAATCCTTGCCCACACCACACGAGGGTACAACTCATCACAGGTCCCCGACTATGTAGATGTTTGCATCGTTGAGGGCAGCTATCTCTACCTCGTCAGCCTGATAGAAAGCTGGGAATCGGGGAAGTCAGGTTTCGGGCCCGAGGATATCCCGGGCCTACTTGAGGGAGCAGACGCAAGGGACGACCTCATCCCTTGCCGGAGAGATTGGTCATTCGCGGAACCGGTTGCGCCAGACATTTCGGAACTCCAGGGGAGCAACTGAGTTGGTGGGTGCTAAAGCTTGTCCATACGGCGTGGGACATCCGGGCGTTCGCGCGCGACCTGGGCGACGAAGGGCCGCCCTTCGTATGGGACGAGGAGCGCCGCGCCCAGCTCCGCGCGCAGCTTGACGCCATCTACTTCCACCTCTACGGCATCGAGCGCGCCGACGTGGAGTATATCATGAGCACCTTCCCGATCGTGGAGCGCAAGGACCGCGCGCGCTTCGGCACCTACCGCACCCGCGACCTGATCCTGTCCTACTACGACGCCTACGCCACGGGCGACCCGGAGGCTCTCGACACCTGGCTCGGCCCGGCGGAGAAGCGGGAAGGGCGACGGCACCCCTCCCGAACCTCGCCTGAGGGGCGAGGTTCACCCTCCCCGTTCCGGGGAGGGCAGTGAAAGGCAACGGCGGATGTTGCGCGTTGCTTGCCGTTAAGCCTCTCCCCCCTCCGGCACGGAGGGGGGCGCAGGGGGGAGGCGCCCTTGCCGTTCCCCCTCCGGCACGGAAGGGGAAGAGCCCGCGCAGCGGGCTCCGGGGGAGGCGCCGTCGGCGTCTGACCTATAGGAGGGAACCATGAAAGACCAACCGAAGCACACCGTCGAGGGCGTCGCGCATCGGGGCAAGATCGAGTTCGCGCGCGAACAGCGTAAGGAACCCACGCGCGCAGAAGAGATGCTGTGGGAGGCCGTGCGGCGGAAGCAACTGGGTGTTCGAATTCGCCGCCAGCACCCCATCGGCGACTTCGTGCTCGACTTCTACTGTGCCGAAGCGCGCCTGGCGATCGAGGTTGACGGGCCAGTGCACGAAGAGCAGCAGGGCTACGACCAGTGGCGTGACGAGCAACTGGCCGCATGGGGAATAGCGGTCCTGCGCGTGCCCGAACAGCGAGTGCGGGAGGAGCTGGCCGACCTCCTCGATGAGATAGCGGAGGAGCTGAAGAGGCGTCTTTCCTGATGATGGCGTGGGACATCCGGGCGTTTGCGCTGGACCTCGGGGACGAGGGGCCGCCCTTCGTGTGGGACGAGGAGCGCCGCGCCCAGCTCCGCGCGCAGCTTGACGCCATCTACTTCCATCTCTACGGCATCGAGCGCGCCGACGTGGACTACATCATGAGCACCTTCCCGATCGTGGAGCGCAAGGACCGCGCGGCCCACGGCACCTACCGCACCCGCAACCTGATCCTGAGCTACTACGACGCGTGCGCCGCCGGCGCCCTGCACACCTGGCTCGGCCCGGCGGAGAGGCGGGCGGCGAGACGGCATAGTGGGGATACGAGGGCGTAGGGAACGAGGGGCGGTATCCGTGCCGCCCACTTGACAAAGCCCGCCACAGTCGTATAATTGATCTGATTTCCGATCATATGATCTGCATGCAGATCAATTGAGTGAGGCGGGTGGTCCCGATGTGGTTGCTTCATCCGCTCGAGGATATCCTGTCATCGCCCGCGAAGGTCGCCATCCTGCGGGTCCTGTGCCGTGTTCGCGGTCCACTGAGCGGGCGCGAGACGATTCGCAGAGCCGGCACCACCTACGGACCGGGATGGGATGCGCTCCAGGACCTGGTGGGTTCGGGAGTGCTGAGCAAACGCGATCTCGGGCGGGCTAGCGGGTACGGACTCCGGGAGCCCGACAGCCCCCTGATCCAGCGCCTGCGGGAGTTGTTCGATGCTGAGGAGGAACGCACCGAGCAGATCGTCGGTGAGCTGGCCACGGAGATCGATGATGCGCTGACGATCATCCTCTACGGTAGCGAGGCGCGCGGAGATGCTGAGGCCGGAAGCGATACCGACGTCCTGATCGTGGTCGAGCGCAAGACCGAGCAGATTGCGGACTGGATCGACCAGACCTGCCTGGACATCGCGGAGAAGTACTCGCTGGCGCTCTCCTGGCACATTGCGGACCTCGATGACCTGCGGCGGTGGGAGGAGGCCGGAAGCGAGTTCTGGCAGAACATCCTCGCTGACGGCGTGCGGCTGGCGGGGGAGCCAATTGAGAGGGTGACAGGCCGGTGGCAAACTGGGAGGGTTTCCTGAGGGAGGCCCACAAGTTCTGGACGGTCGCTGAGGTGGCCTATGACGGCTCACATGGGAACCAGGCGGCGAGCAACGCGATACTGGCGGTGATCGCCGCGAATGACGCGATATGCCTCTACTTCCTCGGCGAGCGCCCAGGCGGGGAATCCCACGGCGACGCTGCGAGGTTCCTGAAAGACGCCTGTAGGGGCACCCGGTGGGAGCAGGATGCAGCCGGGCGAGCGGCGCAGTTCACCGCCATTGTTCGGGAGAAGAACGCGGCGCAGTATGAGGGCAGACCCATAGACTCCGCGACCGCGGACAGGATCATGAAGCAGGCGAAGCGCTTCATCGACTGGGCGGACGGCGTCCTCCCGGACCTGCCGGTTTCGCCTCAAGACGAATAGACGCACCTCCAAGGGGGAATCACCCTTGTCCCTGAACCCGATCGCGTTCGGCGAGCACGTGGTGGAGCAGTTCCAGCGCTACCTGCTGACCTACTTCCCGATCGCGGACCGGCGGCTGGAGGAACAGGTGCGCGCGCACCTCACGCGCGGACCGGGCGGGCGCCGCGAGCTGGTGCGCGGGCCCTACATCCACCTCAACCGCCCCTTCGAGCCGGGGCCGATGCTGCGCGACCTGCTCGCCGAGCCCGAACTCGATCTGCACCCCGCGCTGCCGGGGCTGTTTCGCTTCGAGCAGCTCTACAAGCACCAGGAGCTGGCGGTGCGCCACATCCTCGCCGGCGAGCACACCATCATGGCCACCGCCACCGGCTCGGGCAAGACCGAGGGCTTCCTGCTGCCGGTGCTCAGCCACTGCCTGCACCTGCGCGACGCGGGCGCGCCCGAGGGGGTCGTGGCGGTCCTCGTCTACCCGATGAACGCGCTGGTCAACGATCAGCTCGACCGCCTGCGCGGGATGCTGGCGGGCAGCGGCATCACCTTCGCGCGTTACACCGGCGAGACCCCGCGCCAGCACCCCGACAACATCTCGCACCTGGCGCAGTCGCGGCCCTACACCGCCGAGGAGCTGCGCGCGCACCGCGAGGAGCACGCGGGCCTGCCGCGCCCGTGGGAGGAGTGCATCAGCCGCCCGGAGATCCGCGCGCGCAGGCCGCGGCTGCTGCTGACCAACTACCGGATGCTTGAGCTGCTGCTGCTGCGCGACGAGGACCTGCGCGAGCTGCTCGACGGCGCGCCGCTGCGCTTCATGGTCTTCGACGAGGTGCACACCTACTCGGGGACGCTGGGCTCGGAGGTGGCCTGCCTGATCCGGCGCCTGCGCCACGTGGCCGGGAAGCGCCCCGAGGAGGTGGTGTGCATCGGCACCTCGGCGACGGTGCGCGACGAGGGCGTGGACGCCGACGCGCTCACCCGCACCTTCGCCCACCGGCTGTTCGGCGTCCCCGCCGAGGACGTGGCGCTGGTGGACGAGCAGTACCGCGAGTTCGCCCGGCCCCCCGCCGATCGCTACGCGCCGCCCCGCCCGGCTGACCCGGCGGCGATGCTCGACCGCGTGCTGGCCGCCGCGCGCGAGGTGCACCTGCGAGACGAGTTGGCCGACATACCAGCGCCCCTCCTGGCGGTGGCAGAGGAGCTATGCGGCCGCCCGGCCCCACCGGGCGATGACGCCAACGCGCGGCTGCTGGCTCTGCTGGCCCCGAACGAGATCGTGATCAACCTCTCCCGCAACCTCACGCGCCCGCTGACGCTCGAGGACCTGCACGCGCGCCTGCGCCAGGTCGGCGACCGCGCGGACGCCGCCGAGGACGACCTGACCTGCGAGGCCATGGCCTACCTGACGCTGGGCGCGATCTGCCGCGAGGACGACGAGCCGCTGCTGCGCCCCAAGCTGCACTACTTCGTGCAGGGCTACCCGGGCCTGTGGGTGAGCTTCGAGCCGGAGAGCCGGGACGTGACCGCGGCGGGCCCCGTCCTCCCGCGCGTGCACTTCCAGCAGCAGGCGCGCGAGGGCGAGGATGCGCAGGTGGTGCGCCTGCCGCTGCTGATCTGCCGGGCCTGCGGGCAGCACTATCTGCGCGTGCTGGCACAGGACGCCTGGGCGGCGGACGCGGGCAACTCGGTGCGGCCGGTCCGCGTGGCCGATCCGTGGGAGGAGCCCGGCGCGGGCGAGCACGAGTGCTACCTGACCGACCGCCTGCACACGCGCGAGGAGGACACCGGCGAGGCCGAGGTCCGGCAGATGTGTCGCTGGTGCGGTGCGCTGCACCGCGAGGCGGCGAGCAGGTGCCAGAATGAGCGATGCGAGCGCGTCGGCGGCATGGTGTCGGTGCTGGTCTTCGAGGACCCGAAGAAGCTCGACGCCGAGGGCGAGGGGCGCGGCCGAGTGGTGACCTGCGCCGCCTGCTCCTCGCGCGACACCATCACCGACACGCGCTCCGCCGAGGTCGCGGACGTGCACACGCTGGCCGAGTCGATGCTCAGCGCCATGGCCGAACCGACGCTGCGCAAGCTGCTGATCTTCAGCGACAACCGCCAGGAGGCGGCCTTCCAGGCGGGCTGGATGAAGCGGCGCTCGGAGCGCCACCAGATGCGCCACCTGCTGCATGTGCTGCTGCACGAGGACTCGACGCCGCGCACGCCCGACGAGCTGACGCGCGCGCTCCTGGACGCGCTGGAGGCCAACCGGGTGCTGGAGGTCGGCGTGACCGACCAGGAGCGCAGGGAGGCCGATACGCGCGTGCGCTGGTTCGTGGATCAGGAGTTCGCGTCGCGCCGCGAGCGCTTCGGCAACCTCGAGACGCTGGGGTTGGCGCGGGTGGAGTACGAGGGCCTGGACGCCGACGCGGACCGCGAGTTCTTCGGGCGCTGGGCTGAGGCGTTCAGCATCGAGCCCGACGAGGTCGTGGCCGTCGTGCGCACGCTGCTCGACTACTACCGGCGTCGGGGGGCGCTCTCGGACGAACTCCTGCAACGCGCCTGGACGATTCGCGACGAGGAGGTCTACCGGGGCCTGATCAGCGTGGGCGACTGGTGGCGGCCGACCGTGCTGACGCTGGCCACGAGCGCGCAGGGCGTTGACGCGAAAAAGCTGCTGGCCTCGCGCGGCCAGACCGCGGCCCAGCACATCGTCACCAAGGGCGTGCGCGATGGCGACGAACACGTGGACGAGTTCCTGGAGGCCCTATGGGACTGGCTGCGTGCGCCCGAGCGCCAGTACCTGGTGCCGGTGGAGATCACCCGCAAGTGGCAGGGCAAGCCGCAGGTCGTGACCATCGGCGGGGAGGCCTGCCAGGTCAACGCCAGGCGCACGAAGATCAGCGCCGCCCGAGGGCGCCACGTCTGCGCCGTCTGCCGCAGCGCCCAGGGCGTGGCGATGCCCACGATGGCCTGCCCCGAATACCGCTGCGACGGGACGCTGCAGGCCGCCGAGGTCGATGCCGAGCACTACGCGGTCGTGCGTTACACGCGCGAGGACTTCGTGCCGCTGCGCCCCGTCGAGCACTCGGGGCAGGTCGATCAGGACAGGCGCGAGGTGATCGAGCAGGAGTTCAAGGAGGCCGACGGCGACTACAACTGCATCGTGTGCACGCCCACGCTCGAGCTGGGCGTGGATATCGGCCAGCTTGAGATGGCGCTCATGCGCAATGTGCCGCCGACGCCCGCGAACTACGCACAGCGCGCCGGGCGCGCCGGGCGCCGGCACCGCATCGCGGTGGTGATCGACTACTGCGGGACGTCGCCGCACGACCGCTACTACTTCGCGCGGCCCGAGGAGATGATCGACGGGCGCATCCGCGTCCCCGCCTTCAGCATGGCCAACGGGCCGCTGATCCGCCAGCACGTGCACTCGGCCGTCCTGACACTGCTGCGCCAGCTCCCTGAGAACGAGCGCCGTGACGCCCTGACGGCGGCCTTCCCGCGCTACATCTGGCCCTACTTCATGAAGCCCGGGCCGGGCGGCGAGGCGAAGGGCCAGTACCGCGACAGCGCGCCCACCTTCCCGGCGCTGCACGCGCTGGTAGAGGCCCACGGCAACGACATGCGTCACCAGCTCATGGAGGCCTTCACTGCGACCTGGCCCCAGCCGGACCAGCGGTCGGTGGCCTCCGACACGCTCGCAGGCATGGTCGAGGGCATGCCGCGTGATCTCGAACGCCACGTTAACGTGCTTTTCCGGCAGGTGAGCAGCTACCGCGACCGGGTGAAGCGGTTCGCCCGAATGCAGCTCGATGGCAGGCAGCTCACCGCCGAGCAGGCTCGCGACCGACGCCGCTACGAGTACGCGCTGGACATTCTGGCCCGCGAGGACCGCGACCGCTACACGCTGACCTGGCTGAGCAACGACGGCTACTTCCCCGGCTATGCCCTGACGCGCGACTCGTGCGTGGCGCGCTGCCTGCAGCCCTGGATCGAGCTGCAGCGCCCCGAGCCCATCGCGCTGCGTGAGTTCACGCCCGCCAACTGGATCTACGCGGCCGGCGACGAGTTCGCGGTCAGACGGGTCGAGTTCTTCTCGCTGGGCAGGTCCTCGGGCGCCGCGACCCCGGATGTGGACAGACGCGAGATGCTCTACGACTCCGAGCACGAGCGCATCATCGACCTGTCCACCGACGAGATGGTCGGGCGGCGCGGTGATGAGTTCATCTCCTATCGCATGGGCGGCGTCGAGCTGCGCCAGCGCCGGCACATCGACGACGCGCGCGAGCGCCGGGTCTACGGCGCGCACGACATCATCGGCACCTTCCTGGGCACCCACCACGGCGGCGAGGCCGGTGCCCTGGGCGAGATCGAGTGGCGGCTTTACCGCAACGCCGACCTGCGGCTGGTCAACCTGGGGCCCGTCAGCCGCGAGCGCGAGGGCCTCGACATCGGCTTCCCGCTGTGCACGGTCTGCGGCGCGGTGCGCAGCCCACACGCGGGCGCGGAGATCGCCAGGTTCGAGGAGCGGCACGCCGAGTCGTGCCGCAAGGACGCGGTGCAGTGGGCGGCGCTGCATGTGGATTTCCGCTCCGACCTGCTCGAGTTGGGGCCGCTGCCCGAGCGCGCCGACGCGGTCAACCTGATGGAGGCGGCGCTGGCGGGCGCGCGCGAGTTCCTCGACATGGGCGAGTCGGACCTCGAGGGCTTCGTCGAGGAGCGCGACGACGGCCAGGCGTGGGTGCTGATCTACGACCCGATGCCCGGCGGCTCGGGCTTCCTCCAGCAGGTGCGCGAGCGCTGGGAGGGCGTGTGCGCTGAGGCGCGGCAGATCATGACCACCTGCGACTGCGAGGAGGCCTGCTACGCGTGCCTGCTGACCTTCTGGAACCAGCGCCATCACGGCGTGCTGAACCGCCACCGGGCCGCCGACCTGCTCAAGCTCTACGAGCAGCCGATGGCCTTCGGGCACCCCATCGCGCCCAACCCCGCGAGGGCGCCCGGCGGCGATGGAGGGGAGGAGAGCATCGCTGAGGAGCGGTTCGTCCGCCTGCTTGAAGGCCGCAACTTCCCGCTGCCTCCGCAGAAGCAGCACGCCGTCCAGCTCCCGGACGGCACGCTGACCCTCGCCGACTTCGCCTGGCCCGAGAAGCGCATACTCGTCTACATCGATGGCATGACCTGGCACGGGCCGTCGGACGTGCAGCGCGCCGACCGCATCACACGCATCAAGCTGCGCGGCGCCGACTACAAGGTCGTCGAGATGACCGCCCAGGAGCTGGGCGACACCACCGCCATCAACCGCGTGCTGCAGGAGCTGGCGATCTACCTCGGGAGGGAATGACCATCAAGGGAGCGATCGCCGTCGCCGTCTCGTGCGCCATCGACAGCCAACTGGCGACGCAGAGAGTGTCCGCTGGACGATGCCGTGTAGGCGCTTGGTGACTGCCGCGGCAGTGACGAGGGCGATGCTGATGGCAGTGCCGGGCTTGGCTCGACGGCTATCGCGGCCGCTGCCGCTGTGACCGAGGGCTCATCGGGATGAAGGGACGCGCTGAGGGGAATGGGTCCCTGAGCGCCGGCGTGGACCCGTGGCGGGTGGCCATGGGCTGCGGGCGCGCGCCGCTGGTCGCCCTGCTGCTGTTGCCCGCGCCGGTCTATCTGATCGCGCGCGAGCGTGCCGAGATCGGCTGCACGCGGCTCCGCAGAGCGCGGATGTGACGGGGTAGGAGCACCATCGACCCGTCAGGACGCGGCCACACAGCGCCGAGAGCGGTCGCTGACGGACTAGCGGAAGGAGGCCGAAGGGCGTAAGCAGTCCGGCTCTGGCCGAACATCTCCCGGCCTCTCCTGCCCGCGGAATTGATACGGATTTCTGCGGCAGCACTTGACCTCTCTTCGATGATGACGATAGTGATACGTAGAATATGCATTCTGCGTATGCCAAGGGGCGAGGGCGATGGCGAAGAGGAGAAATCCTGTGGTGCTGACCGCTGACGAGCTGGAGGCGCTGCTGACGCAGGTGCAGCCGACCTCGCCGACCGGCCTGCGCAACAAGGCCATCCTCAAGGTCATGGCGTACGGCGGCCTCCGAGTGAGTGAGGTCGTGGCGCTCACCGCGAAGGACGTCCGGCGCGATGGCGGGCGCACGGTGCTCGAGATCCGCGACGGCAAGGGCGGCGTTGATCGCACGGTGCCGCTGGCCGACCACGTGGCCGAATCCCTGCAGGCGTGGCAGGCGGCACGTCGCGAGCTGGGCGTGGGCAACGGCCACCTGTTCTGCACTATCCGCAAGGGCAAGAGCGTCCACCCGGTGGCGACCGCGGACGGCCTCGCCGCCGACCAGGTGACGACCAGCGAACTGACGCCCGGCGAGCCGCTGACCGCGCGCTACCTGCAGAACCTGGTGCCGCGCCTCGCCGAGAAGGCGGGGATCGAGAAGCGCGTCACGCCCCACGTGCTGCGCCACACCGCGGCGACCATGACCCTGCGGGCGGTGGGCGACGTGCGCCGGGTGCAGGAGCTACTCGGGCACGCTGACGTGCGCACCACGCAGATTTACACGCATGTTCTCGCTGAGGACGTCGCCGAGGCCATCGACCAGGTGCCCGACGTGGAGGCGCGCGAGGCCCTGGCGTCGGTGGAGGTCACGAATGACGTGCAGGCGCCGGCGGCGAGGATCGCGGCCATGGGCCCCGAAGAGCGCGCGGTGATCGCCAAGCTGCTGGGGGGAGATGGATAGCCATGGTCGAGGACCGGCTCTCGAAGGACGAGGTGGGTGACGGTGGCGGCCCTGATCGGCAGCAACGCAACCCCATGACGGTGGGGTGTGAGACCGTGACCCCATGGAGCCTGCGATGACTAAGTCAAGATGTGGGGCCAGGACTCGGGCGGGCACTCCTTGCCAGCATGAGGCTGGCCGGGGCACCGACCATGTGGGCGAGGGCCGCTGCAAGCTCCATGGCGGCCGCACACCGCGTGGCGTGAACAGCCCGCACTTTCGGCACGGGAAGGACAGCGCGTACTTCTCGCCCTCGGACATCGAGGGCTTCGACGAGTGGCGTGCGGCCTTGGGTCCGACCCTCGACCTGAGCGACGACGTGCTGGCACTGGCGTACGTGGCGCGCGAGCAGCTTCTGCGGGGCGAGCCGGTCACGGTCATGGCGCGCAGCGGGCCGGTGGAGCTCAGGCCCACGCTCGACGATCTGACCAGGGCCATGCTGCGGATCGCCCAGGCGGCCGAGAAGCTGTGGGTCAAGCGCGATGGCGTGGTGGTGCGGGTCGTGATTGACAATGAGGAGGCGCTGGAGCTCTTCGACCGCATGGGGCGCATTGTCGCTCGCCACGTAAAGGACCCCGAGACGCGCAAGCTGATCCTCGAGGACTTCGAGCGCATTATGGTGAGGGAGGGGTCCCCCGATGCTGGGCGCGCGCGTGGCGCTGGCGGAGTGAAGGCCGACCCATGACGGTGTGTGTTGTGAAGGCCGACCCATGACAGTTGGTGTACACGATGAGCAGGTGGAGCGCTTGATCGCACACGTTTACTGCATAGTCGCCCGCCATGTTGGCGATCCAGCGCGCCTTCGACGCCGCCGACCGGCAGGAGATCCTGCGGCCGGCGCTCGAGAACAACTCGGCGATCGTGGTCACCGACACCATGGAGCAGGCGCTCGAGTTCACCAACGCCTACGCCGCCGAGCACCTCGAGGTCGCGGTGGATGAGCCGATGCTGCTGCTGCCGCGCATCAGGCACGCGGGCTCGATCTTCCTGGGGCACTACGCGCCGGTGCCGGCAGGCGACTACGCCACGGGCACCGACCACGTGCTGCCGACGGGCCTGACGGCGAAGATGTTCTCGGGGCTGTCCACCGACGACTTCATCAAGCGCCCGACCCTCCAACTGCTCTCGCGCGAGGGCCTGGCGCACCTGGCGCCGGCGGTCATGGGCCTGGCTGAGGCCGAGGGCCTGCCCATGCACGGCGAGGCCGTCTGCATCCGCGTCGAGGAGTAGGGGAGAGGCGCGCAGGTCCGCGCGTCCCGACCACGGAATAGGCACGTAGCTGCCGTCGTACTGCGGCAATGTCGAGTGCGGGGGGGCGTGATGGACTGGAGCAAGGCCAGGGACTTCTTCTTCGGGCCGAACGCCGCTGACAACTGGGCGATCATCGGCGGAGCGATCGCGGTCGCAGGATTCCTCTATGGCTTGGTGTATGGCCTGTACAAGCTCATCGCGGGCCGCCAGCGCCGCAAGGACGAACGCGCTGCAGAGGAGAGGCCCGGGCAACCACCGGCCGCACGGAAGCATTCCCCTACGAGCCACTTGCCCTCGATGACGTCTTCCAGCACCTGCGCGGCGTGGCGGGCAAACGCCCCAAGCACGTCAAGCGACAAGAGATGTCAGAGGTCTACGGAGACCCGCCCGATGGCCTGCTCATCTGGGGCCCGCAGGGCTGCGGCAAGAGCCGCGAAGCGGCCGAGTACGCGGTCTCCCGCGCGAAGTCGCTCCGCGGCGTGCATCGCTTTGTCGTCCCCGGGCATCTGCCCCTCCAGGTTCCGCAGGACGCCCCCGGCTTCCCGATGGATGCCGCAGTGCTGGTGCTCGACGACCTCCATGAGCACTGGCGACGCCGCCGCTCCGACGAGGGCGAGCAACGCGCCGTGGGCCTGTCGCCGGGAGAGCGCGTCTGCGAGCTGATCGAGTACTTCCGACGCGAGGCGGGCACGGTCGTGGTCGTGGCCACCGTGCGGGAGGAGTGGTGGCAGGAGATGCGGGCTGACCCGGCCATGCGCCCGCTGCTTACGCGGCTCGAGGCGCACGTCGAACTCAAACTTGTCGAGGACAAGGACAAAGAGCGAAAGTACCTCGAGCAGGCGGCGCGTGCGCGCAAGCTGCGCGTCTCCGACGAGGTGCTTCA
>JALGVA010000083.1 GCA_029820295.1 Candidatus Zipacnadia bacterium | reverse complement strand
GCCCGCAACGCGCCACGGGCGCGGCGCCCGTGGCACGGAACGATGTGGACTCGAGCGGTCGCGCGCGGTCGCTTGACTCCCCCCGCGGGCGGTGCTATCCTGTACGTGGAGGCAGCAACCGAGGCCCCGCGTGGCACCATGTTGCCGCGGGGCTTTTCCGTCATTGAGCAGGGCCCCGGGACGGCTCCGGGGCCCCGGAGGCAGGAGTGACCGACGATGGCCGAGACATCCACGTGGAGAACCAAGGTCGGACTCGCCGAGATGCTGCGCGGCGGCGTCATCATGGACGTGACCAACGCCGAGCAGGCGAAGATCGCCGAGGACGCCGGTGCGGTCTCCGTCATGGCCCTCGAGCGCGTGCCCGCCGACATCCGCAAGGAGGGCGGCGTGGCGCGCATGGCGGACCTGCGCATCATCGAGGAGATCATGGAGTGCGTGACCATCCCGGTCATGGCCAAGGCGCGCATCGGCCACTTCGCCGAGGCGCAGGTGCTCGAGGCCATCGGGGTGGACTTCATCGACGAGAGCGAGGTGCTCACCCCCGCCGACGAGCACTTCCACATCGACAAGCACGCCTTCAAGGTTCCGTTCGTGTGCGGCTGCACCAACCTGGCCGAGGCCCTGCGGCGCATCGGCGAGGGCGCCGCGATGATCCGCACCAAGGGCGAGGCGGGCTCGGGCAACATCGTCGAGGCCACGCGCCACATGCGCGCGGTGCAGACCGCGATCAAGCACCTTAGCGGCCTGCGCGACGACGAGCTGATGACCGAGGCCAAGAACATGGGCGCGCCGGTGGACCTGGTGCGCGAGGTCGCGCACTCGGGCAAGCTGCCGGTGCCAAACTTCGCCGCCGGCGGCATCGCCACCCCCGCGGATGCGGCGCTGATGATGCAGCTCGGCGCCGAGAGCGTCTTCGTCGGCTCGGGCATCTTCAAGTCGGAGGACCCGGCGGCGCGCGCCAGGGCGATCGTGCACGCCACGACCTACTACGAGGACCCGGTCGAGGTCGCGAACGCCAGCCGCGGCCTCGAGGGCGCGGCCATGCAAGGCATCGACGTGCGCACGCTGCCCGACGAGGAGCGGCTTGCCACTCGTGGCTGGTAGCCACAAGTGGCAGCGACGAGCGACGAGCTTGACGGCAACGGCAACGACACGGGGCGCCGGCGAGGAGTCGGCGCCCCGGTTCATGTACGGGGGGCGAAGCGATGGCGCCCGCGCGAGGCCCGGGTCGCCTGCCGTCGTCGTTGCCACTGGAGGGGCCGCGTCACCACGCGGCCCGGCCGTTGTCGTTCATGGAGAGGCCGGCCCCGCGCCACCGCATTGCCGCCCTCAGTCCCCCACGACCAGGCGCCCGGGCGCGTCGGCGACGAAGGGCGGGATCTGGTCCGAGAAGCGCAGGCGCTCGACGTCCTCGTAGACGCCCTCGGCAGCCTGCGACAGCTCCACCCGCCACGCCCGGCCGGACATCCCCTCCGGCACCTCGACCTCGAGGGTCACGGCGCCGTGCACGTCCTGCTCGGCGACCACCGCGCCCTCGGGGTCGATGAGGGCAGCGTGCACCGACTCGCCCACCGAGCTGCAACCCAGGGACATCGAGAACCTCGCCACGCCCGGCGGAACGGTGAAGTAGAGCGGCCGCGCCTGGTAGACGATGCCCAGGCCGTTCGAGGCGTCATGCACCAGGTAGCGGGCGCTCGACTCGATGGAGCCCGCGTTCGAACCGCCCTGGAGCGCGATGACGTAGATGCCCTCGACGGCCGGGTCGATGGTGACGTGCCCCTCCTCGCCCACCGCCACCTCGCCGGTGATCTCCGTCTCGCCGGGGCCCATGACCTGCCAGCGCACCGGGTCGGCTGAGGAGCCCACCTGACGATGGCCGATGGTCACCTCGAAGGGCTCGCCGGTGCTCAGGATCAGGTGGCGGCTGGCGCCCCGGAAGAGCGTGGGCGGCTCGTCGGGCGATTGCGCAGGCGCATCCGGGAAGGCCGGCTCCAGCTCATCCGCGCCCTCCGCCATCCACGCGAACTTCCTGGCCGAGGGCACCAGGATGTGCTCGATCTCGGGCATGGCGCCCGGCGCGTAGCGCCGAATCAGCTCGATGCTGTCGAGCAGTCGCGCCGCAGCCCGGGCCTGATCCGCGACCGTGCCCTCCTCCGCGTGAAGCTGCAGCGCGGCGAAGCGTCGCCACGCGCTCATGTAGCTCAGCCACGCCTGCGAGATACGGATGCGCGCCGTGAGCGTGTCATTGCCACGAGCGAGCGCGCGCGCCTCGCGCAGATCGGCGTGGCTGGCCGAGAGCACCTCGGGCGTGAGCATCGCCAGGAAGGGCCGCTGTCGGCCCAGACTGCGCGGCCACAGCAGCTCTCCGGGGCCGTAGCTCCATGCATCGGTCAGGCGTGCGTAGTAGCGGCGCATGGGCTCGGCGGCGGGGCCGTAGAGGCCGGTCACGTAATCATCGAAGAGCGCGTCGATGTCGGCATCTACGTCCCAGAGTACGCGTGCGAGGATCCAGTAGCTCAGCGCCGAGCCCTCGGCGTCCGACCACAGCTCGGCGTTCATGTACTTGGCGTCACGCTCGTGCTCGTAGCGCAGCTCATCGGTGAGCACGCGCCATGGGATCCACAGCACCGAGCTGAAGTTGTAGTAGTGGCGGATGCCCATCTGATGGGCCACGTTGTCCCAGCCGATGTACCAGTCATCGTGGCGGCGGTTGGTGGGCGAGCGCGGGTCCTGCAGCGGGTAGTTGAAGCCCATGCCGATGGGCGTGAAGAACACGATGACATTCGGGTGCGCCTCGATGTCACCGGGCGCCTCGACCGCGCCCCAATAGGCGTAGAAGGCCACGTTCTTCCCCGGGTGAGTCTCCTGCAGGCGTCGGGCGACCTCGTTGGCGAAGACCAACAGCCGCCGGCCCTTACCGGTATCCCGGCCGCGGTACTCAGGCGGGTCGAGCGCCTCGCAGCTCGGGCAGTGGCAGAAGCGCGCGTGGTCGTCGGGGCTGAGCGAGAACATGGTCTGTGCAGGGTTC
Organism: Candidatus Zipacnadia bacterium; assembly: GCA_029820295.1. Taxonomy (GTDB): domain Bacteria; phylum Armatimonadota; class Zipacnadia; order Zipacnadales; family UBA5352; genus JALGVA01. The sequence continues at coordinate 17,907 of JALGVA010000083.1, read as the reverse complement.
TCGTCGAACCACTGCCGCGCGATCTTGACCGTATGCTCGATCACCTCCGGGTTCGAGGTGCAGAGCTGGCCGCCGCGATCGCGCTCGCCGTTGCGCAGCGCGAACCAGTCGGGGTGCTGCTCGAAGTACTCCTCCGCCGACGCGATGCCGCGAAAGTTGTGCCCGACGTGCACCGGCACGCCGCCGTAGAGGTTGCGGCGCGCCCACTGGTTCCACGCCGCGCGGTCCTGTTCGCTCATCCCGCGCCCGGCGAGGCTGGGCCAGATCATTCGGTGCAGGAAGTCGGGCCGTGAGACCTCATCCAGGTCACCGATAGCAATGGTCGCGCGCTCGGGCACGACCTCGCCGACCTCGCCCGGGATGTACCAGCGCACACCCAGGCCGTCGAGGAAGCGGTAGACCGCGTTCAGCGTCCCCGTGGGCGTGGCGCCCGCCAGGTGCAACACGTCGCCTTCGCGTCGGATCACATAGCCATCGAAGCCGAGGTCGAGGCCACCCAGCGTCTCCGCGGCGAGCCCGCCCAGCACGACACGTGCGCCGCCCTCGCTCGATTCAACGACGGGCAGATCCGCGCCGGACATCTTCGCGAGATAGGTCTGCAGCTCGGCGGCGGCGGTGGCGTCCTGCTCTGCGGCCACGATCACGGCCTGCGGCTGCCCGGCGTCGATCAGCACGAGGTCATCGGCCAGCGCGGGCGGCGCCAGTAGTGCGAGCGTCATCAGCGTGGCGGCCCTGATCACGGTCATCACTCCCGGTGAGGTCGCTCGAGTTCATGCAGGGGTCTTCCTCGCGGCTGCCGGCAGGGCCTGCAGCCGCACCCGGAAGGAACCCGCGGTCTGGGCGCGGAACGTGGCGCCGCAGACCGACACGAGACGGGAGGTCCGGCAATGGCCCAGGAGACGATCCGGGAGCCGGCACGCGATGTTCCGCTGGTGGCCGAGGTGGACGTGCTGGTGTGCGGCGGAGGGCCGGCCGGCACCGCGGCGGCGGTCGCGGCGGCGCGCGCGGGTGCCCGCACCATGCTGGTCGAGCGCTACGGCTGCCTCGGCGGGCTGGCCACCGGCGGGCTGGTGCTGGTGCTGCCGCCGCTCACGCGCGATGGCCACCAGATCATCGGCGGCATCGGCCGGGAGACGCTGGAGGCGCTGATCGCGACCGGCGAAGCCGACTACCGCTCCGCCCGCGGCAGCAGCCTCTTCGACCCCGAGGGCCTCAAGCGCCTGTCCGACGAGCAGTGTCTGCAGGCGGGCGCCGAACTGCGCCTGCACTCGTGGGCGGTGGGCGTGTTCGGCGAGCAGGGGCGGCCCGAGGGCGTGATCGTCGAGAGCAAGGCCGGCAGGCAGGCGATCCGCGCACACACGATCGTGGACTGCACCGGCGACGGCGACGTGGCGGCGCAGGCGGGCGCGGGCTTCGAACGCGACGACAGGATGATCGGCCTGCCCTTCCGCATCGGCAACGTGGACATCGACCGGTGGAACGCCGCGAAAAGCGAGGACGGCGAGGCCGTGCGCGCGCTGCACGAGGATATCCGTACCGCCGCGGGCTACGAGAGCTACCTCGGTCTGTCGCCGTTCCCGATCGAGCCGGGCGTGGTGTGGGGCAACAACCACATGGCGCCGGGCGACTTTCTCGACCCGGCGGTGCTCTCGCGCATGGAGGTGCGCGGGCGGCGGTCGGCTCAGGTGATTCTGCGCATGCTACGCGAGCGCATGCCCGGCTTCGAAGAGGCGTGGCTGGTTGACACCGCGTGGCAGATTGGCGTGCGCTGCACCCGCCGCATCGCCTGCCGGCACCGCATGACCTTCGAGGAGTTCACCGCCGAAGTGAGCCATGCCGACTCGGTGGCGCTGGGGAACGACTTCCGCAGGCCCGACCTGGTCTATGAGATCCCGCTGCGCTCGCTGCTGCCCGAGGGCCTGGCGAACGTGGCGGTCGCGGGCCGCTGTGTGGGCTCCGATCCCGAGGCCATGGAGGCGCTGCGCGAGATCCACTGCTGCTGGACAATGGGCGAGGCGGCGGGTGCGGGGGCGGCGCTGGCGGCCCAGCGCGACTGCGCGCTGGCGGATGTGCCCGTCGATGAGCTGCGCCGGCGGCTGACGGAGGCGGGAGCGGTCGTGGACCTGCCGCCTTCGGCGCCCTGATGGCGCTTACTATCAGCTTCATGCCTCCCCATTTCCCCGCGCCACAGGCCACACCCGCGGCGGGCACGGACGCAGATGCCCCCGCCGCACAGCCGTGCGAGCTTGACCTGCTCCGCATCAACGCTCGCCCAGATGCACCATGTGGGCGGAGCAGGAGATGCACGGGTCGTAGGCGCGCACCAGCATGCCCAGCAGGTGCGTGATGCGGTCCGAACTCTGATCGACGATGTGCGGGATGAACTCGCGCATGTCCGCCTCGAGGCTCCCCAGGTTCTGGGCCGTGGGGATGACGTGGTTGGCGGAGAGGCACTTGCCGTCCTCGTCGTACTCGTACTCGTGGAAGAGGATGCCGCGCGGCGCCTCGACTGCGGCCACGCCCGTGCCCGCCTGCGGCTCCACAGGCACCCGCTGAGCGTCCGGGGCGACGCCGCTCTCCACCAGCTCATCGATGATCTCGATGGCGTCCTCGACGCAGTGCACGCACTCGATGAGCTGAGCGACCGTGATGGCGAAGGGGTTGTGCACCGGCGGGGCCATGCCCAGCTTCTCCGCGACCGCCTTGGCGTCCGGGTGGAGCTGGTCGTAGTTGTTGTTGAAGCGCGCGAGTGCCCCCACCTGGTACTCGTCGCGGTTCCAGCTCGCGTGCTTGGCCGTAGAATACTCGACCACGCGCTCCTTGATGGCCTCGCGGTAGCGGCGCACCGGCAGGCGGTGGCCGTCGCTGGAGAAGATGTCGCCGTCGTAGAAGGCGTAGCGGTCGGGGTGCTTGAGCGACACGTACTCGGTGGGGCGCTCGAACGCGGGCAGCTCGATAGTGGCGAACAGCTCGGCCGAGGCGCCCAGGTCCTCGCGGATGGCAACCAGGCGCTCACGCATGGCGAGCAGGTCCGCCGGGTCGTGCACGAAGCTGAAGCCGCCGACGGCCATCGCGACCGGATGGGTGTGCCGGCCCGCCACCAGTGCCGCGAGGTCGTAGCCGATCTGCTTGAGACGCATGGCGCGGCGCACCAGGTCGGGGTCCGAGCCGATCAGCGGCATGACGCTGGGCAGGCCCAGGAAGTCGGGCGCGGCCAGGAAGTAGATGTGCAGCAGATGGCTGGAGAGCACCTCGCCGTGGAAGCACAGCCGGCGCAAGGCCTCGATCTGGGGCGTGATCTCCACGTCCAGCGCGACCTCCGTGGCCTTGAGCGCCGCGCACTTGTGGCTGCAGGCGCAGATGCCGCAGATGCGCGAGGCGATGTGGGTCACGTCCGAGTAGGCCTGCCCGCGCAGGATGCCTTCGAAGAAGCGCGGGGCCTCGACGATGGCGAAGCGCGCCTGCTTGAGCGCGCCGTCGGCGATCTCGGCGACGATGTCCCCGTGCCCCTCGACACGGGTGAGGTGATGCACATGGATGCGGGCATCAGTCGTCATTGGCGACGCTCTCCTCCAGCTTCAGCTCAGGCCAGTTGTTGTAGATGCGCAGCTTGGCCTCGATCTCTTCCTCGGTGAACCGGTAGCGCTCGACCACGCGCCGCACGATCGAGTGCGCCTGCTCGCGCGTGAGCGCCTTGACGGCGGCCTCGAGGTTGGCCGCATCCATGAGCCCGCGGCAGCCCCGGCAGGGGTCGCCGAACTGGGTGCAGATGGCGCCGCAGCCACAGCGCGTGACCGGCCCGAGGCAGACCAGGCCCTTCTCGTAGACGCACAGGTGGTCGTTGAGCTTGCACTCGACACACACCGGCTGGTTGGGCGGCTCGTAGCGCTGGCCGGTGAGGATGCGCTTGACCACAGTCACGAACTCGGGCAGGCTCACCGGGCAGCCGTAGGTGCGGTAGTCCACGTCCACCACCGCGGTGATCGGTCGCGAGGGGATGGTGTCGAAGTGCTCGGCCATGTCGCCGTAGACCAGGTCGAGCATCTCCGCCATCGGCCACTGGTTCTTGAGGTCGTTGTGGCAGCCGCCCGAGGCGCAACTGCCCAGTGTCACGAGGATCGAGGCCTGCTCGCGGATGGCGCGGATGCGCTCTACGTCCTCCTCGCGGGTGATCGAGCCCTCGCAGAAGGCGATGTCGTAGTCGTTGCTCTGCTCGCTCATCGCCTCGCGCCAGGTGACCACGTCCACGTGGTTGAGCATGTCCAGCAGGTGCTCCTCGAGCTGGAGCACGCTGAGCTGGCAGCCCTCGCAGCAGGCGAAGTCGAAGAACGCAATCTGCGGCTTGTTGCCGAAGCGAACCATGCGCTTGTCCATGTGGCCGCTACCCCTTCTGCTCGTCCGGGGCCCACACTTCGATGGCCTCGGTGCGTCCGATGAGCTGGGTGTATCGGAACACGGGTCCGTCCTGGCAGACGTAGAGGTCATTGAGCTGGCAGTGCCCGCACTTGCCCATGCCGCACTTGAAGCGCCGCTCGAGCGAGAACAGGATGTCGTCCTCGGCCATCTGCTTGTTGAGCAGCTCCATGGCCACGTAGCGGTACATCACCGGCGGGCCGACCACGGCGGCGGTGGTGCGGGCGGGATCGATCTCCACCTCGCGCAGTGGCACCGTGACCACGCCGGTCATGCCCGTCCAGGTCTCGTCGGGCTCGTCCACGGTGAACCAGGTCTCGAAGTCGTCGCGGGCGTCCCAGGCCTCGACGTCCTCGACGAAGAGCCGCTCGGAGGGGTTGCGGGCGCCGTAGACGATGATGACGCGGCCGAAGTCGCGGCGGCGGTCGGCCATATAGTTGATCAGCGAGCGCAGCGGGGCGATGCCGATGCCGCCGGCGACGATGAGCACGTCGCGGCCGCGCATGTCCTCGACCGGGAAGCCGTGGCCGTAGGGCCCGCGCACGCCCACGAAATCCCCCGGACGCAGGTCGTGCAGGGCCTCGGAGAGGTTCCCCACCGACTGCACACACAGCTCGAAGCTGTCGGTCTGGGTGGGGGAAGAGCAGAACGAGATCGGGGCCTCGCCGTAGCCGGGCAGCGAGATCTGCAGGAACTGCCCGGGCGCGTGGTCGAGGCGCTCGCCCGAGGCCGGCTGCAGGCGCAGCAGCACCATCATCTCGGTCATCTGCCACTTGCCGATGACCCGGGCCAGCTCAGGCTGGTAGAAGCGCGTGATGTCCTCGGCGGGGGGGACGGCGTCGTGATCGATCATCCCTGCACCCCCTGGCGGTCGCGCTCGCGGGCGCGGTTGATGATCTCGTTGGTGACGTCCACGATGTTGATGTCGGCGGTGCAGGCGCGACTGCACCGCCCGCACCCGGTGCAGTAGGGCCGGCCGAAGGTACGGTACAGGTAGACGAACTTGCGGTACCACCGGTGGCGCACCCGCTGCCAGCGCAGGCGACGGAAGTTGTGGCCGCCGGCCACCAGCGCGAACTCGGCGAGCTGGCATGAGTCCCAACTGCGCATCCGTCGCCCGCCGGTAAGCCCCAGGTCGAACTCATCGTTGATGTCGAAGCAGAAGCAGGTCGGGCAGGTGGTGTTGCATGAGCCGCAACTGTAGCAGCGTGAGGCGATCTCCTTCCACAGCTCCGTGTGCTCCTCGCTCTCGAGGATCTCGGCCAGCTCCTCGGGCGTGGCGTCGAGCCGCGCGGTCATCGCCCCGGCCTTCTCGCGTCGGAAGGCCTCGGCCTGCTCGCGGTCCTCGTCGGTGGCCTCCGAGACATCGGACACGCGCAGCATATCCTCGCCGGCGGGCGTGAGCACCTCAACCAGGTAGCCGCGCTCGATCGGCGTCAGGAACAAGTCGCACGCGGCGCGCGAGTAGCAACTGTCGGTGCTGGTGCAGAAGCAGTACTCGTCGGGCATGCAGTCCACGCCGATGACCCGCGCGCGGGCGCGGTTGGCGGGCCAGCAGGCCTCCGCCGGCTCCCGGGCGTAGGCGTCGTCGAGCATGCGCAGGGCCGCGAGGTCGCATGGATGCACGCCCACCAGCGTGAAGGACTCGGCCTCGCGCACCGCCGTGATCTTCAGCGGATCGGTCAGCTCGAACTCGAACAGCACCTCGCGCGGGGGGAAGAACGCCTTCTTCGGGGGGATGGTCGTGGTCTGGTAGTTCAGCCGCAGATCGGCGGCGTCGCTGAGCCAGTCGAAGTGGATGAACCCCGGCTGGCTCACGCGCTCCCTCGGGCCCATCACCGGGCCCTCATCGATGAGGCGGCCGAAGAACCGTTCGACCGCCTCGTGCGGCATGACCAACTCGGTCGGCATCAGCCCGCACCTCCAGTGTGCATGATCTCCGCTGGCGGGCGCGACAGGTCAGTCGCCGCCGCCCAGCTCGTGCTGCAGCGCCACCAGCCGGCGGATGTGCCGGTGCTCCTCGGCGATGACCTCGTCGATGGCATCGTGCTCGGACGGGCGCACCACCTCGCGCAGCCCCGAGTAAAACGCGATCGACTGGCGTTCGAGCCGCACCGCCTTGTCGATGGCGGAATCCACGTCCGGCATCTCCTCGGCGCTGCACGCGGCCTCGTCCACGGTGGCGAAGATGGTGTCGCCGATGAGCCCGCGCACGTAGGCCAGCGTCTCGCCGGGGTAGCTCTCCGGCACGGTGTACTGGTCGAGGTCGCGCTTCATGCGCGCGAACAGCTCGATGTGCTGCTGCTCCTGCTCGGCCGCGAACTCGAAGACCTCGGCGGCCTGCTCGCTGGCGCGTGCGGCCGTGCAGCCGCGGTAGAAGGCGAGGCCCATGCGCTCGATCTCGATAGCCATGTCGAGGACTTCGGCGGCCTGGAAGAGGGGATGGCTCATGGTGACACTCCCTCGGCACACACGGTGGTGTGGTGACGTGCGGGATGCGGCGGGAGAGCGCCCCGGGAAGAGCACCGGCGGAGACGCGCGCACACACGCCCGGGCGGTGCGGCCCGCCGGCGTGGACTTGATGCGGTGTGGATCGACTGTAGTCGCGCCACGGCGGACCCGTCCCCCGGACCGGTACACAGCGCGCGATCGACCTGCGGAATGTCGTCCGCGACCCCGCAACCACGCGGACCAGAGCGAAGTTCGTGACAGACTACACATTGTCCTCCCCGTCAGGAAGAATGAATCTCATGCGGGGGCACGGCGAATGCCGAAGGAGTGGGCCGCCCCTCGCGGAAGGAACCCGCGCCGCCGCAGATCCAGGCTGGAGGGGCGCATGAAGGGCGCGTACGTGCTCATCCTGAGGCTGGAGCGGCCCGTCACGATCCGGGTGGGCGCGCTGGGCGAGATCCGCTTTGAGGCGGGCAACTACGCCTACGTGGGCTCGGCGCTGGGCGGGCTGGAGCAGCGCATCGCGCGGCACCTGCGCGCCGACAAGCGCCGGCACTGGCATATCGACTACCTGCTTGAGCACGCGCAGGTGATCGACGTGGTGCGCGTGCCCGGCGCGGAGCGAAAGGAATGTGCCATCGCGCGCGAACTCGCCGCGCGACTGGACGGCATCCCGGGCTTCGGCTGCTCGGATTGCGCCTGCCCGAGCCACCTGTTCGTGCATGTGGACACGAACCGGCTGCGCGCGGCGGTGGCCGAAGCGCTCGGCGCGATGTAGCTCAAGGCCCACTGACCACCCACCCCGGCATCGGTCCACGCCCTCGCGGCCAGGGACATCCGCCCGCTGTGCACCGCACCGGGCGACCAGAGGTGGCCCGCCATCTACGGCGACACGGCGGTGTGGGTGAGCGGGCGCAACGAAGAGACCACGGGCCCGGACATCTACGCCTGCTCTGGCTGGGACACGGCAGGGCCGCGGGAGCCGGGCGCAGGCGGCGGCGGATCTGCGCGGCGTCGAGGAGTTGCTCGGCCATGGGGAGGTGCTCGCGGCGCAGCGGGATGCGCCGCTTCAGCGCATCGATCCGCCCGGCGCCCCCACGGCCCGGCTCCAGATCCACGCGCACCAGGCCGTCGAACTCGACGGTGGTGGTTGCCGCCGCGGAAACGCCGCCTGCCCGCCCGGGACAGGGGAGCGTTGGGCGCGACCGCTCGCCCTGTGCTACAATGCCCGCACCATGGCTGAGCAGCCCGTCACCATCATCGGCGCGGGGCTCGCGGGGGCCGAGGCCGCGTGGCAGGTCGCGCAGCGCGATCTGCCGGTCGTGCTGTGCGAGATGCGGCCGCATGTCATGACGCCCGCGCACGAGACCGACCTGTTTGCCGAGCTGGTGTGCTCGAACTCGCTCAAGTCCAACCGCATGACCTCAGCCCACGGCGTGCTCAAGCAGGAGCTGCGCCTGCTCGGTTCGCTGGTCATCCGCTGCGCCGACGAGCACGCCGTGCCCGCCGGCCAGGCGCTCGCCGTGGACCGCAACCGCTTCGCCGAGGCGGTCACCGAACACCTGCACGCCCATCCGCTCATCGAGGTGCGCCGCGAGGAGGTCACGACCATCCCCGACGGCCCGGCCATCATCGCCTCGGGCCCGCTCACCTCGCCCGCGCTCGCGGCGGCCATCGTCGCGCTGACCGGGAGCGAACGTCTCTACTTCTACGACGCGCTCTCCCCCATCGTTTCGGCCGAGAGCATCGACTACGAGGTGGTCTTCCGCCAGTCGCGCTACGACAGGGGCGACGCCGACTACCTGAACTGCCCCTTCGACCGCCCGCAGTATGAGCGCTTCCATGAAGAGTTGCTGAACGCGGACATCACGCTGCACAAGGACTACGACGCGAGCGAGCTGTTCGAGGGCTGCCTGCCCATCGAGGTCATCGCCGCGCGCGGCATCGACGGCCCACGCTTCGGGCCGATGAAGCCCCGCGGGCTCACCGATCCGCGCACCGGTCGCCGGCCGTGGGCGGTGGTGCAGCTTCGCGCCGAGAACCGCGCCGGGACCATGTGGAATCTGGTGGGCTTCCAGACCTCGCTCACGTACCCTGAGCAGCGGCGCGTCTTCCGTATGATCCCCGGGCTCGAGCACGCGGAGTTCTTACGCTACGGCGCGGTGCACCGCAACACTTACATCAACGCGCCGACGCTTCTGCGCCCGACGTGGCAGACGCGGGCGCGCGCTGACCTGCTGTTCGCCGGGCAGATCACAGGCGTCGAGGGCTACGTCGAGTCGGTGGGCTCAGGGCTGGTGGCCGGCATCAACGCCGCGCGGCTGGTGCGCGGGCTCGATCCGCTGGTCATGCCCGCGCACAGCATGCTCGGGGCGCTGGCGGAGCACATCACGACCGCGGACCCGGACGGCTTCCAGCCGATGAACGCGAACTTCGGCCTGCTGCCGCGGCCCCACGCCACCCGGCGCATGAAGAAGGCCGAGCGCCGCAAGCTGCAGGCGGAGCTGGCGCTGCGCGAGATCGAGCGCGTGGTGGCGCGGGAGTTGGAGCGTTGACGGGGACGGCCGGGCAGGGGGCAGGGGGCAGGGGGCAGGGGGAACGGCCAGCGACAACAGCACAGGTCCCGCCCATGGGCGGGAGGGCCGGCCTCTCCAACGGCGAGGGCACTCCCGCCGGGGTCAGGCCCGTCCTATAGCGCCCGGCACTGCGGGCAGACGTAGCATGAGCCGCCGAGGTAGGCGATCTTCTCGATGGGCGTGCCGCACTCCGGGCAGGGCCGTCCCTTCGCGCGCGTATCCATGATCGCCACGTGGCCGCCGGGCTCCCCGTGCAGGTCGCTCTCGATGTCGCGCCCGCCGCGCTCGCAGGACGCCACCACAGCGCTCTGCAGCTCCCTCGGCACCTGTCGCGCCAGCGTGCCACTTCCGGCAGCTCCAGCATCTCAGTCGCCTCCCGGGGGAGGATCGACCCGGCGACGCATGCGGGTCGCGGCATCAGCGGCCGGCTTCACCTCGCAGGCCGCCGGCACCTGCCGGGCCGGAGGTCGCCGCCGTCTGCGGGTCGAATGCGCTCCGCAGACATCGGGAGAGGTGAGCGGCGATGGTGCTGCGCACGCAGGCCATGCAGGTACTGAGCGATGCCGAGATGGAGCGCATCGGGCAGGTGGCCGAGAGCGTGGCCGAGGCGGACGCGGCCGCCGCAGGCTGAGACGCGCACTCCGGGAGGCACCAACGTGACGCGACCGATGGCGCGGATGACAATGTGCGCACTGATCGCCGCCCTCCCGGGCCTCGTGTGCGCCGCAGTGCTGCAGAACCCGGGCTTCGAGCAGGGCTTGGACGGCTGGAGCACCTGGTACGCGCGGCAGCCGACCACGGTCGAGATTGTGCCGGGCGAGACCGGCAACTGCCTGCGCATGCTCGGCCGGGAGGGCTCGCGCGTGGTGGTCTCGCAGGCGGTCGCAGCGGCGCCGCAACAGTGGTACCGCGTCCGCTACCGCTACCGCGCCGAGCCCGGAGACCTCACGCGGTCTCACGGCGTGGGTGGCGGTGCGATGGGCTACTGCCGCATCACCTTCTTCGACCAGAACGGCCGCTTCCTCGACTACCCGAGCACCCGTCCGATGCTCGACGGTTTCGGCACGTGGACCGAGGCCGAGCAGACCTTCCTGACGCCGTTGTCGATCGGCGAGGTCAGCATCGGCTTCAACCAGTCCGGCCCTGCCGACCTGCGCATCGACGACGTCTCGATCGAGGAGATCCCGCCTCCGGCCCCGCAGCCCAACACCTGGGATGAGCTGGCGCAGCGGCGCGAGGAGCCGATCGTCTTCTCCTCGTGGCAGTACACCAACAGCGCCGAGCACTTCCGTCAGATGGGCATGAAGTATGGCTGGAGCTACCGCTACCTCGAACAGTTCGACGAGCTGTGGGAGAGCCGCACCTCGCCGATGTGGGGCAGTGAGAGCGCCATCGACGAGATGGCGCGGCATGGCGTGCAGCCGACCATCTACCTCTACCACGGCGCCAAGCAGTACCGCGACGCGCACTACGCGGGCGAGCCGCCCGCGGACATCCCCTACATCCTCGACCCGGTCTGGCACGATGGCTACGTCGAGGCCTGCCGCGCCGCCCTCGAGCGCTGGGGGCGGTCGCCGGGCATCGCCTGCATCTTCGTGCAGGACGAGTCGATGGGCCGCTACAAGAGCGCCATCCTCCCGAAGGCCGAGCGCGTGTCGGAGCTGTGGGCTCGGCTCAACGAGGAGGTGCGGCGCGACTTCGGCGGCGGTCAGTTCGGCCTGCCCGAGGGCCCCGACGACGAGAACGTCTTCCGCTGGATCGCCTACTACCGCTGGGTCGGCCACCAGTGGGCCGGGACCTTCGCGCGGCTGCGCGCGGTCATCGACGAGTCGGGCTGCAGGACGAGGCTGCTCGGCCCCGACGAGGTCGGCATCCTCATGCCGCTGCCCTGGTGCGACCTCGCGGCGTCGGTCGATGTCTTCACCGGCCAGTGCCTCTGCAGCCGCGGCTCCGCGCAGGAGTACGTAGCGGGCTTTACCACGAAGTACTCCGCGGACCTCACGGGCAAGCCGGTGCACAACGCCACGCAGATCGTGAAGTACTCGGGCTCCCCCTCGCCTGAGGAGGTGCAGCGGCAGTACTCGCTGGTGCTGCAGTCCGGCGGCGATGGCGAGATGCTCATCGGGGTCGAGTGGTTCGACCGCGAGCTGAACCACCACCGGTACAGCGCCCCCGCGCGCTGGGAGACCATCAAGCGCTGCCTGCAGACCATGAGCGAGTACCGTGTGCGGACGCCGCCCGAGAGCCGTGTCGCGATCCTCTACTCGAGCCCCTCGGGCATGGCCCAGCGCGCGGCCTTCACGAGCAACGAGCATTCGGCGATCTACGCGCTTCTGGGGCCCAAGCTGGGCGGGTGGCCGACCTTCGTGGACACCTACGCGCTCGAACAAGGTAAGTCGAGCCTCGACGGCTTCGACGTGGCGATCTGGCCGTACGGGCAGTACGAGACCCGCGAGGCCTTCGCGCAGATCGAGGCCTTCGTACGCGGTGGGAGCACACTCATCTGCTGCGACCCGCTGGCTCTGCGCACCGACATCATGGGCCAGCCACTGCCCGCCGAGGCGCTGCTCGGCCTGCGCGCGAGCGAGACCGGCCGCCGGCGCTCGATGGCGTTGGGCTGGCCGGCGGCGATGCGCGAACGGGTCTACGACGGTCGGTGCCACGTACTGGAGCCGGGCGAGGGCGTGGAGGTCATCGCGACCTGGGAGGACGGCTCCGCGGCGGCGACCAGCCACCCGCTGGGGGAGGGCCGCGTCATCACCTTCGGCGCGAACCCGCTCGCGAGCCTGACCGTCTCCGAGGACCCCGACTGGCAGGCCTGGTGGCGGGCGGTGCTGGACGAGCACGGCATCGCGCGCGATCTGCCCATCTGGCGGCTACGCCTGCCCGACGAGGTGCTGGTGCAGGCACAGGCCCCCGCGGATGTGTGCATCACCGGCAACAGCTTCGTGCGCGTGCAGAACGGCGCCTACCTGGGCGCCAACGACCCGGTGCCCGGTCGCTATCACATGAGCGTCGCGCCGGACCTGTCGCCCGAGAGCGCGGGACCGGGCGCCGTCCCCTTCTACGAGGGCGACCTGACGGACCGCGTGGAGGCAACGAAGGGCCCGTTCGACAACAGCGGCCTCGCGACCACACCGTACGCCGAAGCCGACTGGGCCAACCGCTGGAGCCCGGCGGCAATGGCCGACGGCCTGACCATCGAGTTCGCGCTGCTGGAGGCGCGCGACCTGACGCGCCTCCGGCTCTGGTACTCGGGGACGCTGCCGGCCCTGACCGTGGATGGGCTGTCCGACGGGCGCCGGCGAAGGCTGGCCGCAGCGGAGGCGAGTGCGGTCGGCCCGGACGTCGAGGAACTGGAGCTGCCGCTGGCGGGGGGCTGCGACCGGGTGCGGCTACGCCTCGCGCCGTCGGACGCTGAGCTGGCCATCGCCGATATCGAGCTGTGGGCGCGGCCGCGCGGCTGAACCGGAGGTCTCCGCCACCAGGCATGTCAGAGACGCGCACCCGCATCCGAAGTGAGCAGGCACGCCCGGAGAGCGCGGCCCGCGGGCCGGCGGTGACCGGACGCGCGCTGATTCTGGGCGCGCTCCTGATCCCGTTCAACGTCTACTGGGTGATGATGGTCGAGGGCATCTGGCACACCGGTCACCCCAGCGTGATGGCCCTGCCCTGGGGCGTGGTCTTCAACATCATCGTGCTGCTGATGGCCAACGCGGTCGTCCGGCCGATCCGCCCGCGCTGGGCGTTCACGCAGGCCGAGCTGGTGACGGTCTACGTCATGGTCGGGATCGCGGTGATGCTCGCGGGGCACGACACGCTCCAGCTCGGCGTGCCCAACCTGAGCCAGCCCTACTGGTACGCGACCGAGGCCAACAACTGGGAGAAGCTGATCCTGCCGCACCTGCCGGAGTTCGCCACCGTCGGCGACATGCAGGTGTTGCGGCCCTACTATGAGGGCCATGAGACGCTCTACCGCCCCGAGCGCATCATGGCCTGGCTGTGGCCGACGCTGTGGTGGTGCGCGGTCATCGTGGCGGTCGGGCTGGTGATGATCGGCATCAACGTGCTGCTGCGCCGCCAGTGGACCGAGTCCGAGAAGCTGGGCTACCCGGTGGTACAGCTCCCGCTGGCGATGACCGAGGGCGGTGGCAGTCGGCGCTTCTTCGGCGACAGAGTGCTCTGGCTGGGCATCGCGCTGGCGGCCGGGCTGGACATCTACAACGGCCTGCACTCGTTCTGGCCCGCGCTGCCGTTGATCGACGTGCGCCACAACGGAACGCATTACATCGACACCCGCCCGTGGGGCCTGCCGTGGAGCGCCGCCGGGCGCATCGGCGTCCCGCTTTATCCCTTCCTCACCGCGCTCGGCTTCCTCATCCCGCTCGACCTGTGCTTCTCGATGTGGTTCTTCTTTATCCTCCGCAAGCTCCAGGAGATCGTCGCGCGCGCGATAGCCATTCCTCTGATGCCCGGCATGCCCTACGCCACCGCGCAGTCCTTCGGGGCGTGGTTCATGCTCTTCGGCTTTGCCATGTGGATGGGACGGCGCCACTTCGCCGAGCTGGGGCGCAGCATCTGGACCGGCGCGATCTCCGGCCACGTCGAGGCCGGCGATCCAATGAGCTACCGGGGCGCGGTGCTGGCCATCGCCGCGGGGCTGGGCTTCCTGATCTTCTTCTGCCTGCGCGCGGGCATGAGCCTGGCGGCGGTGCTGCCCTTCCTGGGCTTCGTCATCGTCATCCACACCGCGCTCACGCGCGTGCGCGCGGAGCTGGGCCCGCCCGCCCACGAGATGGCCGGCAACATGAACGCGCCGCAGCTTGAGATCATCTTCGCCGGCACGCGCGGCCTCGGCCCGGGCAACCTGACCATGTTCCCCATGTTCTGGTGGCTGAGCGGGCGCGGCTACCGCACCACGCCCATGCCCATCCAGCTCGAGGGATTCAAGATGGCGCAGGTCTCGGGTGCAGAGCCGCGGCGGCTCGCGCTGGGCATGGCGCTGGCCTTCCTGCTGGGCGGCTTCTTCAGTTACTGGGCGGCCATCCACCTGACCTACCAGCACGGCACCACGCCGCTGATCGGCCACAACACCGGCCAGTGGAACCTGCTGGGCTCGTGGCTGAGCTACCCGCGCGAGCCCGACTGGCAGCAGATGATCATGATCGGCGCGGGGGCGCTGGCGACGTGGGGGATGATGTGGATGCGCCTGCAGTTCCTGTGGTGGCCGCTGCACCCGGCGGGCTACGCGTTGGGCATGGTCTTCGGGGTCGAGTACTTCTGGAGCTGCCTCCTGATCGCGTGGGTGATCAAGTGGGCGATCCTGCACTGGGCCGGACAGCGTGCCTACCAGCGCTTCATGCCCTTCGTCTACGGGGTGATCATCGGCGAGTACGCCGTGGGGGCCTTCTGGAGCGCGTTGAGCGTCATCCTGCAGCGGCCGCTTTACGACTTCTCGCCGGGGTAGCGGGCGCTCGCCGTACGACCTCCTCACCCCCCTGAGACCGCTGCGCGATCTCTGCCCCCCTCTCCCTGGCGCGCCTGTGGGCGCGCCAGGGAGAGGGGGGCAACGGCCACGGCGACGACTTCAGCGGCGCCCCCACACGTCCTCGCGAACCTACGGCTCTACCCGCGCCGTCACGTCGTCCACATAGTAGATGCAGTTGTTGCGGTTGGGCGCGAAGCTGATCGTCTGGATACGGTTCACGCCCTCCTCGCCGAAGGGCAGCCCGGTCGCGGTCTTGCCCTCCACCGTCAGGTCGAAGGTCCCCGCCGCGAGGTCCGCGCGGATCTGCACCTCCTGCCACGCATCCGGCGTGATCGACAGCTCCTCGACCACGTGCGAGTCGCCGCTGTAGTACGTGACCGTGCCGTCGGGCAGGAAGCGCACGTTGAAGGCGCGGCGCGAGAAGGTCCCCACGCCGGCGTCCACCGCGTCGATGTCCACGCGCTCGGCGCTGGTTGAGGGCACGAATATGCGCGCGCTCACCTCCACGACGCCATCGGTGCAGTCGGCGATGTCCTGGGGGCTCAGCGCCAGCCACAGCGCTCCGCCTGCCTGGTGGGACTCGTCGCGGCGCTCGAGCTTCACGTACCGGTTCGCGCCCGGATTGCCGCTGCCGGGCGGATCATCGTTGAGCACCTGGACGCGGTCGGGCGTCTGCTCGCGCACTACCCAGCCGCTCGCGCCCGCGGGCGCCTCGGTCGGATCGAGGTCCTCTTCAGTCGGGCTGGTGCCCGCGGGCACGCCCTCGAAGTCGTCCTGCACCGCGATGAACGGCTCGCGGTCCGGGTTCTTCCCGGGCAGCGCGCCGAACTGCGTCATGTCGGGGTACTCGGGCTCAGGCTCCCAGGGCACGAACTGGAACGAGTAGAGATCGGCGTCGCGCAGCACGAAGCGCAGACGCACCGGCCGCCCGGCCAGCTCGCGCACGTCGCCGCCCACGTCATTCCAGCGCACCACGAAGCGCAGGTCGTCGCCGTAGATCTCCGGGCAGTCAGCCAGCGTGTAGCCCTCGATGGGGGCGCCGTCGGCCTCCTGGATCTCGACCTGCACGCTGCCCGCGCCGGAGGTCGCGAAGTTCAGCGCAAGGTTGCCGCCGTCGAAGACCAGCGGCTTCGTGACCACCTCGCCGCCGGCCGCCGGCGCTGAGAGCGACACGAAGCCGTCGATGCGTATGGTGTAGCGGCGGAAGGCGGTGTCGGTGCCCTCCCAGTAGCCCTCGGTGGCGTAGAGCGAGATCTCGTCGGGAGCGTCCTCGAGATGCGAGCGGGTCTGCACCATCTGCCAGAAGATGAAGTTGTCGCCGTAGACCCACGACTCGCGCTCGCGCGGGCCCGGACGGATGAAGGCCTCGGGCCAGCGCTTGAAGCGCAGCCCGTCGCGGCTGGTCATGAAGAGCGCGTCGGTGACCGCGGTGCCGTAGCGGCGGCCGGCCGTGGCGCGGGCGAGGCGCTCGTCGAGCATGGGCAGCTCCAGCACGGGCTGCGACCAGTTGCGGTCGGTGTAGCGCATGGGGAAGCCCATGAAGATGTGCGGCGCGCGGTAGTAGGGCTGGATCTGGTTGGTGTAGAGGTGCTCGTCGGGCGAGTCCTCGTACTCCAGCCACTGCGGCGGCGGGAAGCTCAGGATGTCGGGCGAACTCGCGGTCATGATCGCGCGCACCCCGTCCTTGAAGCCGCGGTGATACTCGCAATACTCCGTGCGCACCGGATCCCAGAACATGAGATTCTGCGAGTCGAAGGCGCCCTCGGTCTGGCTGGGCGTGGTGCTGAGCAGGCGGAAGTGCACGCCATCGCCGGACGCCAGCACGTACATGCCCTTCGGCTTGCTGCCAATGATGGTGATCTTGATGCGCTCGTCGGGCGGGCAGGCCGGGTTGGTGTCGAGCCAGGTGGCGGTGTGGGCCGGGTCGCCCCCGATCTCGGCCAGGAACTCAGGCGTGAGCACGATGTTGTTGGCGGTGGAGCCACGGAAGTCGAAGATGCCCAGCTCCGGCCGCCGCCAGGTGATGCCGTCATCGCTCTCGGCGTAGCACAGATACCACGGGTGGTCGTCGAGCGCCTGCGCGGGCTCGCCGGAGTGGCGGTAGTGCAGCCCGCGGTAGTACATGCGGTAGAGCGGGCCGTCCTGGAAGACCGAGCAGAACGCGCTCGCGTTGCCCTCCCATGGGGCATCCGTGCGGAAGACGATCTCCCGGCGCTCCGGGCGATGCAGTTGCAGCCGCGCCTCGCCACCGAAGCTCTCGATCAGAGCGTCGTCCACGAACAGCTCGAGCCGCGAGCCGATGTCGATAGGCTCCTGAGCCGTCGCGCCACCTGCCATGAGCGTGATCACCACCATCGTGAGGGTTGGGCGCATTTTCATCGCGTTTGCCTCCGGGAGCCGGCGTCCATTGGTTCGTTCAGCGCGCGCGCCCCTGAGACCTGCCGACGGCGTGAACTGTGCGAGGAGGAGGGTGCACCCGCGGCGAAGCACCCGGGGCACGCGGCATCGGCGCATTCAGGGAGAGGCGATCATGCCTGAGACCGTCATCGTGGACGCGATTCGCACGCCCATCGGCCGCTTCGGCGGCGGGCTGCTGGAGCACTCGGCGGCCGACCTCGCGACGCTCATGGTCGAGAAGCTCATCGAGCGCAACGCGGTGCCCGGGGACGAGGTCGCCGAGGTCATCATGGGGCAGGTCATCCAGGGCGGCTCGAACCTCAACGTGGCGCGCACCGCCGCGATCCGGGCCGGGCTGCCGGTGAGCGTGTGCGGCTCGACCATCAACATGATGTGCGCCTCGGGAATGCGCGCCATCGACATGGCGCGCCGGGCGCTGGCGCTGGGCGAGGGCGACCTGTTCATCGCCGGCGGCACCGAGAGTATGAGCAACGCCCCTTTCTACGTGCGCGAGCTGCGCTGGGGCAACAAGCTGGGCTCGGTCGAGATGATCGACGCGGTCATGGACGAGGGCCTGCGCTG
>JALGVA010000243.1 GCA_029820295.1 Candidatus Zipacnadia bacterium | reverse complement strand
AATCCGCGCGCGGTCAAACGCGCCGCCCGCAAGTTCCCCATCAGACACCGATGCAAGACACCGCCGTCCCGGCCGATGATCATGATCCGAATCATCACTAAATGAACAGTATTGCAGCTAACTCGGCTTATAGACACACTCTCCGCGATATTTTGGCTGCTATGATGTGAACGGTAGCAGCGGAAGACCGGAATGTAAGCCTCCGTAACGTACCGTTCTCCTATTCGCCCCCACAAAGCGACAGTTCTGGCGATCCTGAGTACGAGTCCCGTGCTGATGCCCGCCCGCGCAACGAAAGGGCGTGCACAGAAGTGCATGAGACTCTGGACACACTCGCGCAGGACTTCCTCGTCTACCTCGAGGCCGAACGGGGCTACAGCCCACTCACCATCAGTGCCTATCAGTCCGACCTGTCACAACTCTTCGCGTTTCTGCAACAGGACGGCGTGGCGCTCGAGACTCACGCGATCACCACGCAGGCGGCGCGAAGTTGGGTCGTGCACCTGCGCCGACAGGGCCTGACATCGAACACCATCGCCCGCCACATCTACTCACTCAGGAGCTTCTGGCGCTACCTGCTGGACTTCGGAATCGTCGATCACGACCCGTTGCGGCAGGTCACCCCGCCCAAGCGACCGGAGCGCCTGCCGACCTACCTCAACGAGACCGAACTCCGGGAACTGCTGCAGGCCGCATCCGAGCACCGTGTCGAGTACTGCGCCGTACGCAACCGCGCCATCATCGCGACCTTCGCCTTCACGGGCATCCGTCGTGGCGAACTGCTCGGGCTGCGGCTGGATCACATCGACCTGGTTGAATGCACGCTGCGCGTCGAGGATGGCAAGGGCGGGAAGACGCGCATCCTGCCGCTGCTCGACGAGGCCGGGGACGCGCTGGCCTGCTGGCTGGCAGTGCGCCGCGACAACGGGCATGACCATGTCTTCACGACTACGCACGGCAACCGCCTGCACGCCTCGCGGCTGCAGATCATCTGGAAGAGCATCCTCGAGCGCAGCGGCATCACCAAGCGCGGCGTGACCATGCATACGTTGCGGCACACCTTTGCGACGCTGCTGCTGCGCAGCGGGCGCTGCGATCTGGCGTCGCTGCAGGAACTGCTCGGGCATTCGCGGCTGGATACCACCGCCATCTACCTGCACGTGGGGCCCCAGCAGCTTCGGGCGGCCGTCGAGGGACATCCGCTGGCCCGCTGAGACGGGGCGGCGCGGGCCCGTCGCGGGGGCTTCGGTACGTACTGGCCGCGGTGACTGCCGAGCAACCGCATGACTGCGCCGTTGGCGGCCGCGCCACTCATGCACATTGAGGCGAGGACGTTCGCCGCGCCGTCGCTGGGCCCGATCGGGATGCACGATGGCGCCACGCGCTGTTCGCCGGGGCGCAGGAGCGCGGTCACCGGAGCCAGCACCGGAGCCGCAATAGCCAGTGCAACCAGGAGCACGGCCATGGGCGTGGCCGGGCGGCGTCTCATGGCGAGTGCCTTCTACCTGTCATGGCTGAGGTGAGTGCTCGCGTCCGCACGTCGAAGCACGTACGGCAGGGTGTGCGCGCGTGTTGTTGCGCTGCGCCTGACGGGTCGCGCTGTAGGTCGATCAGCCGGCGGGCGTGGGCGATCAGCTCGCGGTCGATGGCGCCGTCGAGCGCCTGCGCGAGGTCGTCGGCCAGGCATTGGGTGAGGTCGGGCAGCCCGCGCCGGAGCGCGGCTTCGAGGCCCAGCGCCAGCATCTCGGCCTTCGCGTTGGCGCACGCGGCGCCGGCCTCCGGATCGGCGCAGGCCGACTCGGGGTCCAGCAGGAGGGCGCGCACGTCGTCGTCATCGCCGAAGGCCAGCAGCTCTTCGGCCCACGCCAGCAGGTCGATGGCCACCGCATCGGGGCCGACCGCGGCCGCCTCCGGGCGGGCCAGCTCCACCGATGCCGCCAGCTCCTCGCCGCGCAGGCAGTACACCCGCCGCAGCCACGCCTGCGCCTGCGTCAGGCACTGGGCGTCCTCGATCTCCTCGGCGTCGGCGATGGCCTCGTCGAGGGCGATCTCGGCCTCGTCGAGCCGTCCCAGGCGGTAGTGCAGTTCGCCGAGGCTGCAGCGCGACTGCGCCACGCCGCGGCGGTCACCGGCGCGCTGGTTGGCCTCGAGACCGCTCACCAGGTGCGGCTCGGCCTCGGCGTAGCGCCCCTCCTCCATGAGCATGACGCCGAGGTTGTTCTCGGCGGCCGCCGTCACCCAGTCCTCGGCGCCGTCGCTGGCGGCGGCGGTGGCGAACAGCTCCATCGCCCGCGCGCGGTCATCGCGCTGATTGGCGCACAGCCCCATGCCGACCTGCATGTGCGCCGCGCGGGTCGGGCTGGCGAGGTCGGTCCAGATAGCGAGCGCGTCGGCGAAGCGGCCCTCGGCGGCGTCCGGATCGCCTCGCATCAGGGCCAGCGTGCCGGCGGCCGTGGACACCTGCGCGCGGAGCTCGCGATCGGTGCACTCCTCGGCCAGCACCTCGGCCTCGGCCAGCGCCGCCTCCGCCTCGTCGAGGCCGCCGGTCACCTCGTGGCACTGGGCCAGCAGCAGCAGCGCCTCCAACCGGCGATCGCAGAACCCCTCCGCCTCGCCGGCCGCGGCCGTCAGCTCGATGGCGCGCAGCGAGACCTGGATCGCCTGGCGGGCGGCGTACTGCGCCTTGTAGGCGCGCGCCGAGCGCAGCAGCAGGTCGATCGCCCGCTCGTCGCCCCAGCCGAGGCAGGCGTGGTGCGCGGCGGCGTGGATGAGCGCATCACTCGCATCGGTCATGCGCGCGACCAGGTAATCGGCGGTGCGGGCGTGCAGGCTCCTGCGCTGGGTCGGCGGGATGGTGTTGTAGGCCACGTCGAAGAGCAGGCGCGGCCCGAAGACGAACTGGTCGGGCGTGGCCCCGGGGCACAGCAGGCCCTGCCGGAGCACGTCGCGCAGGCGCAGATCGATCGCCTCAGTGTCCTCGAGGACCGCCGGCAGCATGTCGATGGAGAGCGGCTCGCCGATGATCGCCACCGCCTGCACCACGCGCCGGACCGGCAGTGCCAGCCGGTCGAGCTGCGAGAGGAACAGCTCGTGCAGGCTGCCGGGCAAGCCCGCTTCGCCGGCCGACCAGTCGCCGCAAGGATCGTGCAGCGAGCGCACCAGCTCGCGGGCGAAGTGCGGGTGGCCGTCGGCGCGATTGCAGATCGCCTCGACCGTGCTGCGCGGGAGGCCGTCAGCACCTGCCCAGGCCTCGACCAGCCGACGCATGGCCGCCGGCGGCAGCCGGTGGAGATGCACGGCCGGGAGGTCGAGGGCGTCCAGCCAGCTCGGCAGCGGGTCACGCGCGCTGAGCATCAGCAGCACGCGCCCATGCAGGCCGCGCATCAGTTCGGCGATCACCGCGGCACTGGCCTCGTCCAGCCAGTCGGCATCGTCGATGACCAGGCACAGCGAACGCTCCTGCGACAGCTCCGCGAGCAACTCGGCGAGCGCGCCGGCGACCCGCCGGGGCAGGTCCTGCAGGTCCTCGTCGGGTGCAGCCTCGACCATCCCCAACACCTGTGCGATGGCGTCGCGCCTCCCCGTCGAAATCGGCAGGCCTGCCAAGGCCCCTTCGATGTCGCCCACGACCGTCGGCGGCCAGCCGCGCAGTTGCAGGCCGATCAGGCGTGCGATCACATCGGCGAGTGGCAGCAGCGGGAAGTAGGCGCTGCAGGCGTGGCAGGTGGTCGAGACGGCGCGGAACTGCGCACCGGATGCCGATTCGCGCCAGCCGTCGATCAGGTGCGTCTTGCCGATGCCGGGCGGGCCGACGATGGCGATGGCGGAGGGCTTGCCCTCCTGGACCTGCGCCGCGAAGGCGCCCAACTGGTCCAGCTCCTGTCGGCGGGCCACGCCGGAATCGCGGCCAACCACCGCTTCGCGCTGGCCGAGCAGGGCCTGGTCAGCGCGCAGCAGCCGGAAGACCTCGACCTCGCGCGCCATGCCGGCGAGCCCCAGGGGCCCAATACGCTCGAACTCGAAGGCCGCGCCCACCGCATCGCGCACCGCTCGGCTCACGTAGATCTCCCCCGGCGGCGCCTCGTCCTCCAGGCGCTTGGCCACGTTGACGCTGTCGCCGATGACCGTGTAGTCGGTGTGCGAGCGGCGGCCGATCGGCCCGACCATCACCGCGCCGACGTTGATGCCGGTGTGGATCTCGAGTCGGACGTCGCCGAAGCGCCCCTCGTCGTTGAGCGCGCGCATGCGCTCGCGCATCGCCAGTGCAGCCAGCAACGCTCGCTCGACCGAACGCTCCTGGGCGACAGGCACTCCGAACAGCGCCATGACCTCGTCGCCTACGAACTTGTCGATGTGGGCGCCGTGGCCGACCAGGCAATCGGCCAGCTCGCCCAGGACGTCATCGATGAGGTTGAACAGCCACTCGGGATCGGCGCGCTCGCCCAGCGCGGAGAAGCCAGTGATGTCGGCCATCAGCACGGTCGCGGGACGCTGCTCCCCCGAGCGCAGGTGCGCGAACATCTGCTCCAGCGATGCGCGCTCGTCGCGCACGGCGGCGGCACGCGTCCGATCACCCAGCGCCGTGCCGCAGCCGGAGCAGAAGCGATCATTGGCATCCGCGGCACGCCCACACTCAGGGCACCCGATCTCAGCCATCGCACCCTCCGCGCGCGACCTGTGATCCGCAGCGACGCCGGGGGCTTCGCCCGACCGCTACCCCGGCCCTCTGACGGCGATGAAGCCGGCCCAGTAGAACGGGTGCGCCTTGTCGCCCGATTGCGGCAGCGCGTTCTGACCCGCCTGCAGCGCCTCCTC
>JALGVA010000242.1 GCA_029820295.1 Candidatus Zipacnadia bacterium | reverse complement strand
ACCAGCCGGGCAATGAACTCGCGTCGCTCCATGAGTGCTTCCTCCTGGCCCCCGCCTGGTTGGCTTCAACCGACTTCGCGGCGCGGGCGGCCGGCTCCTGCCTCCACCGTTACAGCGGCAGCAGCCACGGCGCGAAGTTCCAGGTCATCAGCAGGTTCATAGCCGCACGATCAACCGCGTCCGTCTGCGGCAGCACCAGCGCGGCGTCGAAACGCGCGCCCGCGTCGGCGGTGATGCCGACCGTGCTCTCGCCCGCGGGCAGGTCGAGGCCGGGCACGCGGTACCAGGCCGGGAAGCGGCGGGCCTCGCCGTAGTGTGCAAACAGCTTGGTGCTCGCGTGGCTCTCGTTCTCCCAGTCGCTGAAGCCGATCATGGAGGCGACGCGCAGGTCACGCGCTTCGCCATTGACGGTGACGGTCATGCGCGTGCTGGTGCCCTCGGGGATAAGCATGCGCACCCAGAGGGCGTGTGTGCCTGCCTGCGGCGCATCGACGGCGAAGCTGAGCGTGGCGTCACCGGCCAGCTCGACGCGCGCGCCGCCGCTGTCCTCGGGCGCCTCGGCGACCTGCGCGGGGCCTTCGAAGGCGGCGTTTTCGGCCTCGGCCACCAGCGCGGCGTCGGCGATGAGCACCTGCGCGGGCACGCGGCGCTCGCGTTCGCCTTCGCGCAGCACGACCTCGAAGGGCACGATCTCCCCCCCCTCGCCCGACGGCGTCAGCGTAAAGCCGACGCCGGCCGGTGCGCCATCGGTCCGCAGCGGCTGCGCGCCGTCGGCCAGCCAGCCATCGGGCAGGCCCTCAAGTGCGATCTCGCCTGCAAACGCTCGGCCCTCAACGGTGACCTCGACCGACAGCGGCTCGCCCGGGCGCGCCACATAGAGATCGCGGCGGTTCTGGTCGTCCATGAGGTAGAAGCTGAGGGCGTTGAGGGAGACACCGAGGTCGCTGCGGTAGCGCTCGAGCCAGCTCAGCTCGGCCTCGACCGGCTCGGTGACCGGACCGGCGACGAAGCTCAGGTCGTTCTCACCCAGGGCCAGAGAGCCGGGCAGCGACAGCGGCGAGACGCAGAACACGGTGCGCACCTGTGCGCCTGCCAGCGACGCGCCGGGCGCCAGCTCCACGCGCAGCCAGTAGTTGTAGCGGTTCATCACCGGCGCGGACAGATCAACGTCGAGCGCGCCTGAGCCACGCGCGACTTCCGTCCAGGTCGCGCCATCGTCCCAGGAGACCGAGAGCGTGGCCTCGCCCGAGGCCCGCCCCGTCAGTCGCGCCGCCGAGATGACATAGGGCAGGCGCACGCGGTAGATGAGCGTCGCCGGAGCGTTCGCCGTCGAGCGCGAGGTTGTCGAGCGTCGCGGCCTCACCGGCATCGGCGGGCTCCCAGATGAGCGTGCCGTTGCCGTAGAATGGCGGGATGCGCGCGGGGTGGACGGGCTCGCGCTCGCGGCCCAGCGCCATCCAGCGGCCCTCGTTGTGCCAGCCGAAGCTGACGCGTTCGCCCGGGCGCAGGGGCACGTCGATGCGATGGTGCTTGACGACGCTGCCGAAAGTCGCCGAGCTGCGGATGCCGGGCATCCAGGCGTTGATGTCGCCCTCCTGGCGGACCTTCAGCCACGGGTCCTCGGTCATGCGGCGCAGGCTGATGACGGTCTCGTTGTCGCGGTCGAGCCAGTACTGGCGCGGAGAGAGGTCGAAGAGGCGCAGGCTGCCGTCGTAGAAGGCCTGCTCGAACTGATGGTGCGTGCCGGGGGCGTTGTTGCTGGAGATGCCGCCGGCGATGAAGAGGTAGCGCAACACGTGGTTGAGCGGCCCACACTGGTCGAAGGGGTAGATGTTGAGCGCGCGGATGAGGGTGTACGACACGCGGTCGCGCTGCGTGGTTCCGATGCTCTCGCAGTACGGCGCGTCGTAGTAGTTGGTGGTCTGCAGCGCGTAGCGGAAGATCTCCAGCGCGCGCTCGGCGTCGGTGCGCGCGCCGGGGGCGAGCGTGGCGCGCAGGTCCTCGAAGCTGAAGGGCACCACGGCGTCATTGGCGCGCCAGCGCGGGATGAGCGTGGTGACGTCGCCCGCACCGTCGGCGCGGCGGAAGCTCGACGCGAGCATCAGCGGGGCGAAGTCGCCCCCGACCTGCACCGACAGCGGGCCGGTCTCGGCGGTCACGGTCTGCGCTACCGAGCGCCGGCGCAGCTCAACGAAGCGCGGGTCGGGCAGCTCGGCTTCGGGGCGCACCGCCGGGAGCTTCGTGTGTGCGCGATTGCGCTCCCACTGCTCCTCCGAGGCGTGCGGCGCGACGACGACCATGCGCTCCTCCACCGTGTCGCCGCGGTTGGTCGCCAACGGAACGACCTCCGCCAGCGGCTGCTGCTCGCACACGAGGAAGCCCTCGACGAAGCGGTCGTCGCCGGCGTGCGTGCCGTGCTTCTCGCAGTCGAAGTGGAAGAGCGCGCGCGTGGCGTCATCGATGGTGAACTCGGTTGCGGGCGGCTCGAAGGCCGTAGGGTAACGCACCACGTCGGAGATGCGCACCTCGTCGATGGCGGCGGCGGCGGTGTATGACCCGGACGGCCCCGCGCCGATGGTCGCCTGCATGGGGATGGAGCGCCGGTCATCGGGGCTGGTGCCCTGGCCCAACTCGATCCCGGGATCGTTCGGGTCATCGGTGGCGGGCCAGGGCTCGGGGCCCGGGCCCTCACTCGCGATGGGCGCGCCATCGACGAAGAGCTGCAGGTGGGCGCGCGGCAGGTCCCAGGTGGCGGCGATGTGGTGCCAGCGCTCTGCCTCGAGGGTGACCGGCCCACGTACGGTGTGCGCCTGCCGGGCCGAGTCGGAGATGGTGAACTCCAGCGCGGCATCGTCGCCGCCGAACACGCGCAGATGCGACTGCAGCCGGTGCATGTAGGCCTTGGCGTAGAAGAGCGAGTGCGTGCCCTCATCGGCGGACGACCAGTGGGGCCTGACCCACATCTCGAGCGTGCCGGAGACCGGGCCCCAGTGGACGGAGCGCCGGTTGGGATTGTAACGGCCCCCGGTGAGCGTGCCCTCGGAGGCGCCGGTGAACATGAGCATGCGCCGGCCGGTGAAGTCGATGGCACGGTTGACGGGCGCGTCGGCGAGCGCGCCCTCGACGAAGCAGCCGTGCGCCGCCGCCGGCCACGGCCAGCGCTCGCCCGGGCGCAGGCTCATGCGGTCAAGCCAGACGGTGTACTCGCGCTCGTCCTCGGTGGGCGGGGTGCCGTCGAAGGCGTTGCGTGCGTAAAGGCGCAGGCGGATGATGACCTCGATGGTGGCGGCCTCGGGGTTGATGTGCCCGCGCTCGGCGAACTCGACGAGCTGCCCCTCGGCCATCTCGACGGTCATCCAGCGCGGCTGGATGGCGAACTCGGGGATACGCGAGCCGTCCGCGCGCAGTTGCACCAGCTCGATGGTCACGGGCGTGCCCAACTTGCCGCGCTCGGGGAAGAGCGAGCAGGCGAAGCGCACCTCCTGGCCGGCGAACTCGCGCACGTCCACCTGCTGGGAGATGGCCACCTCGCGGGGCAGCTCCTCGTCGGTCCGCGCGTCTACGTGCAGGCGCAGCGAGCGCTCGTCCACGGTGTGCACGCCGCTCGCCAGCGAGGCCAGCTCCGGGACGGAGATCGACCAGCCGGCGGGCAGACCGGCCTCCTCGATCTCGAAGCCCGGGTTGGCGAGCAGCTCCTCGGGCGGCAGGTTCACGCGGACGGGAGTCGCGCCGAAGTTGGCTCCGTCGGTGTCGAAGTACACGTCGAAAGCGCCGACGGCGCCGACTTCCGGCCGCGCCCACCAGGTCAGGTAGCTGGACTCGCGACGGGCGCGCGGGTCCCACTCGCTGCGCACGGCGCAGGGGACGCGGGCGCCGGTGGCGGGCTCCACCACGCGCACGGTGGCCGGGTCGAACTCGCGGTCGATGCCGGAGCGCTCGAGGAGCCGCGGGAAGTCGATTGCTACCTCGACCGGCCGCGGTGCGTCATCGCGGAAGGGCGTGGCTCGGGTGACGGTGGTGCGGTAGCGGCACTCCGGCAGCCACCACGGACCGGCGGCGGCGAGCTGCGCACACAGCAGCACCGCACACACGACCAGCAGGGCATTCGCGTTCATCGGGCGGCCTCCTCAACGGCGGATGGACGGGGTATTCGCCGCCGCCGCGGAAGCTGCCTGCCCGCTCAGGCGGCGCGCCGCATCAGCAGCGCCTCGATACGATCGATCAGCGCCCGGTGGTCCATGATGGGTTTGCAGATGTAGTCGTCGGCGCCGCTGGCGGCAAGCAGTCGCGCGCGATCCCCCCGCATGGCGCAGGCCGTCACCAGCAGGATCGGGGGCGAGTGCCTGCCACAGCGTTCACGGATCAGGCGCGCCAACTCGGCGCCATCGACCGCCCGACCGTGCACGCGCGTGTCGGCGAGTGACACGTCCATGATGACCAGGTCGGCCGCACCCGCGTCACACAGTCGTAGCACCTCGTCGCCGTCCTCAGTCACGGTCACGTCATGCCCCCCCATGCGCGCCAGCACGCGCTGCGCGACACACGCGTTGGTCGCGTCGTCCTCCACCACGATCAGTCGCGCCATGCACACTGCCTCCCGTCAGGTTACGTCGTCTCGCTCATTCCCATCCCCCCGGGGGATATCGTCGGCAGGCTCGCGGAGCCGGACGAGCCTGTCAATCGCCGCGAGCCTGTCGGGCACGATGTGTCGGTCGTCAACCGTCACCCTGGCCCGCGCCCGCCCGCGCGCGGATCGTCGCGATACACGGGCACCGTGAAGCGAAAGGTCGAGCCGGCGCCCTCGCCGGCGCTGTGCGCGGTCATCGTGCCGTCCATCAGCTCGACCAGGCGGCGGCTGATGGTCAGCCCCAGCCCGGAGCCGCCGCGAGCACGCGTGGTGCTGCCGTCGGCCTGCACGAACTTCTCGAAGATGGCCTCGAGCTTGTCCCCCGGGATGCCGATGCCGGTGTCGGTCACCTCGAAGGCGATGGCGCCCTCGTCGTCGCGCATGGCCGCCGACACGGTGATGCTCCCGCCGGCGGGGGTGAACTTCACCGCGTTGCCCAGCAGGTTAAGCAGCACCTGCTTGAGGCGTTCGGGATCGCACCAGGCCGTCAGACCCTCGTGCACCGGCCGGAACACCAGCGCGATGCCCGCCTGGTCGGCCTGCACGCGCACCAGCGAGTGCACATCAGCCAGCGCCGCCGCCACGTTGACGGGCTCGGGCTCGATGCGCAGCTTGCCCGCTTCGATCTTGCCCACGTCCAGCACGTCGTTGATCAGCGACAGCAGGTGGCGGGCGCTGTCGACGGCGCCGCTCAGGAACTCGCGCTCCTCCTCGGGCGAGTCGGTCAGGCCGTTGAGCACGAGCTGCAGATAGCCGACGATGCCGTTGAGCGGCGTGCGGATCTCGTGGGAGGTGTTGGCGAGGAACTCGCTCTTGAGCCGGTTGGCGTCCTCGGCCTCCCGGCGGGCGCGCTCGAGATCACGGTTGAGGACCTTGAGATCGGCCAGCGCGCGTTCACGCTGGTCGCGCACGAGGCGCCGCTCCTCCTCCACGCCGATCGCGCCGGCGATGATGCCCATCATGTGCTCGTCGGCCTCAGTCACGGCGTGGTCGTGGAGGAAGAATGCGCACACCAAGCCGTCCGTGCCGTCGTGCAGCCGCACGGCACGGCCCAGGTAGCTCCGCGCGCCGAAGTCGCGCACGTTCGGGTCGCGGGCGGCGTACCTGGATTCCTGCAGGTCACTGAGGGCGATGACGCGGCCCTCGGCGGCCCCGATCACGTCCTCGCAGATGCAGCCGCTGATATCCTCGGGCGGGGTCAGGCCCTGGGGGACATGCCATCCCGCCACCGGGAGCATGGTGGTGCCCTGCCGGCGCGCGTAGATCGTCCAGTCGGCGCCCACAACCTCGCCGCACAGGTTGGTGAGGCTGGCGATGTTCTCGTGCGGGTCGGGGCCGAAGCTCAGGAAGCACTCGTTGACCCGCCGCAGTCGCTCCTCCCAGCGCTTGCGGTCGGTGATGTCGCGGGCGACGGACAGTGCCACCGGCCGTCCGTCCAGCTCGAAGAGGTGCGTGTTCACCTCCACCGGGATCAGGCGGCGGTCGCGCGTGCGGCAGGCGGTCTCGAAGAGCGCAC
>JALGVA010000082.1 GCA_029820295.1 Candidatus Zipacnadia bacterium | reverse complement strand
ACGCGCGGGCATGCGCTGGAGCGACGCGGGTGCCGATCACGTGCTCGCACTACGATGTTTGGCCAAGAGCGGTCAACACGACGCCATCAGCCACTGCGCCCGCGCGGCATGACTACGCCCAAACCTAAACACCTACACAATCGAGTCAGACCCCTCGTGTCACTGCGCCTTTACGCGTCCGCGCCCCTGTGCTATACTCGCGCTCCCTCCACCCGAGGCTGGGCCGCTTGCCCCTCCAGCGGCGCGCTCGGCCCCGGGAACATCGCGGAGGGACGGCACGCCCGCCGTGGGCGGCCGCGCGAAAGGAGACCACCCGCCATGCCGACCGACCTCTCCGACTTCGACAAGGACGAGATCATCCTGCAGTTCCAGCGCCACGAGGGCGACACCGGTTCGCCCGAGGTGCAGGTCGCGCTGCTCACCGCGCGCATCCAGCGCCTCAGCGGCCACATGCGGGAGCACCGTAAGGACTTCCACAGCCAGCGCGGGCTGCTGAAGATGGTCGGCCAGCGCCGCCGACTGCTGCGCTACCTGCGCAATGAGGACGTCGATCGCTACCGCGCGCTGGTCAAGGAGCTGGGCCTGCGCGGCTGAGCACGTCTTGCGGACAGAGACCACGCTCCGGCCGGCCGGGACCAATGCCCGGCCGGCCGTCACGTACGCCGCGCGAGCCGCCCCCTTGCACTCCCGCGCTAATTCGGCTACAATGTGTTCGTATCCGCACGTAACCGCCCCAGTGAGGGCGCACTCTCAGGGCCACTCCCCTCCGGAGGATCAGGAGCGAGGGGAATCAGGGAAAGCAGGTCGCACACCGGCCGCCTGCTTTCCCTGTTTCCTCGCGTTTCCCTTGAGCCTCCCCGAGGGCAGTGTACCTCAGGAGGCTATTGACCCACATGTTCGACAAACAGGTCGTTTCCCTTGACTTCGCCGGCCGCGAGCTGAGACTCGAGACCGGTGAGATGGCACGGCAGGCCAGTGCGGCCGTGCTCGCCCGCTACGGCGACACCGTCATCCTGTGCACCGCCGTCATCGAGGACGAGCCCAACCCCAACGTGAGCTTCCTCCCCCTGCGCGTTGACTTCGAGGAGAAGATGTACGCCGTGGGGCGCATCCCGGGCGGCTTCTTCAAGCGCGAGGGCCGGCCCGGCACCGACGCGACGCTCATCGCCCGCGCCGTGGACCGCCCCATCCGCCCGCTGCTCCCCCAGGGCCTGCGCAACGAGACCCAGGTCATCTGCACCGCGCTGTCGTCGGAGAACCAGAACTCGCCTGAGATCGTGTCCATGATCGGCGCCGCGGCGGCCATGCACCTCTCGCCCGCGCCCATGGCCGGGCCGTTCGCCGCCGCCCAGGTGGCGTGGCTCGACGGTGAGCTGATCCTCAACCCCTCGTTCGAGGAGCGCGAGGCCGCGCGCATGGAGCTGACCGTGTGCGCCGGCCACATGGGCGTGCTGCAGGTCGAACTGGGCGGCGACGAGGTGCCCGAGGAGATCGTGCTGCAGGGCATCCAGATGGCCCGTGACGCCTGCCTGCGCGTGTGCGATGCCGTCGAAGAGCTGCGCGCCAGGGCCGGCAAGCCCAAGGGCGACTACCCGATCTGGGGGCCCTCGGAGGACGTGGTGGCCGCCGTCGAGGCGCGGGCGGATGACATCCGCGAGGCCATCCAGTCGCCCGACAAGGCCGGACGCGCCGCCGACCTCGACGCCATCGCCGCGGAGCTGGGCGAGCAGTTCGGCGACCTCGCCGACGCCGGCGCGCAGATCGAAGAGGCGATGTACGCGATCCAGAAGAAGCAGATGCGCAAGATCATCCTGGAGGAGCGCCGCCGCGTCGATGGCCGCGCCCCCAACCAGATCCGGCCGCTCGACGTGCAGGTCGGCATCCTCCCTCGCACCCACGGCTCCGCGTTGTTCACCCGCGGTGAGACCCAGGTGCTGTCCACGCTCACCCTCGGCGCGGTGCGCGATCAGGTCCTGATCCGCTCGCTCGAGGAGGAGGAGTACAAGCGCTTCACCCACCACTACAACTTCCCGCCGTTCTGCGTCGGTGAGGCGCGCGCGCTGCGCGGCGCCGGCCGCCGCGAGATCGGCCACGGTGCGCTGGTGGAGCGCTCGCTCGAGCGCATGCTCCCGCCTGAGGAGGACTGGCCCTACACGACCCGCGTGGTCTCCGAGGTGCTGGAGAGCAACGGCTCCAGCTCCATGGCCTCCACCTGCGCCAGCTCGCTGGCGCTCATGGACGGCGGCGTGCCCATCAAGGCCCCGGTCGCCGGCATCTCCGTGGGCCTGCTCTACCAGGACGAGAGCAACTACATGCTGCTCACCGACATCCAGGGCCTCGAGGACGCCTCCGGCGACATGGACTTCAAGGTCACCGGCACCGCCAATGGCGTCAACGGCCTGCACCTGGACATCAAGGTCCAGGGCCTGCCCGACCAGGTGCTTGCCGAGGGCCTCGCGCAGGCCCGCGAGGCGCGCCTGCAGATCCTCGACGCCATGAACGCCGTGCTCGCCCAGCCGCGCGAGACCATGTCCCCCTACGCCCCGCGCATGATCGCCGTGCAGATCCCGTCTGACAAAATCGGCCTGGTGATCGGCCCGGGCGGCAAGACCATCCGCAAGTTCGAGGAAGAGCTTGAGGTCAAGATCGACATCGAGGACGACGGACTGGTCAAGATCTTCGGCGAAATCCCCGAGAACGTCGAGGCCGCGCGCGAGCAGATCCACGATCTCACCCGCGACGTCGAGGTCGGCGAGGTCTTCACCGGCAAGGTGGTGACCATCACCGACTTCGGCGCCTTCATCGAGCTGCTGCCCGGCCGCGACGGCCTGCTGCACATCTCCGACATCGAGCACACCCGCACCAATAAGGTTGAGGACGTGCTCAAGCTCGGCGACGAGGTGACCGTGAAGGTCATGGAAGTGGAGCCCAACGGCAAGATCCGCCTGAGCCGCAAGGCGCTGCTCGACCGGCAGTCCGGCGGAGGCGGCGGGGACGGCGACGACCGAGGCGGCGATCGCGGCGGCCGCGGTGGCCGCAGGGGGCGCGACCGGCGCGACCGCGGGGGCAATCGCGCCGGCGGTGGGGGCGACCGCTCCAGCGCCCCGCAGGCCAGCTCGGGGGACGGCGAGCGCGATGAGCCGGCATCCGGCGCCTACTTCCGCGACAAGAAGCGCTGATGCGCGCGACCGCTAGCCGCTGACTGGATCAATTGCAGGCCGGAGCCCCGCTCGGGGCTCCGGCCTTCATTTGTGCAGTGCGGAAGGTGTGTCCGGCATTCCTGTCGAAATCTCCTATTCACGCGCCATGACAGGGGCCCGGCGAGCGGGCAGGAAGGAGCCGCATCCATGTCCGAGACACGAGTGCTGGTCTCCGGCGCCGGCGGCCGCATGGGGCGCACCGTGGTCCACGCGGTCATCTGCGCCGACGACATGACCGTGGTCGGGGGCGTGGACCCCGGCTACTGCGACACCTCGCTGTCGGAGCTGGTCGCCGGCGCGCCCGACCTCCCGATCGTCGCCGAGGTGTCCGAGGGCATCGAGCGCTGGGAGCCCGAGGTGATGGTGGACTTCACCCAGCCCTGCGCGCTCATGCACAACATCCCCACCGCCATCCAGGCGGGCGTCGCCTGCGTCGTGGGCACCACCGGCTTCACCGAGAGCCTGCTGGACGAGCTTCGGGCGTTGTGCGCGCGCTGCAGCACGCCGGCGGTCATCGCCCCCAACTTCAGCATCGGCGCCAATCTTATGATGGCCTTCGCGGCCGAGGCCGCGGCGCTGATGGACTACGCCGCCGTCATCGAGAGCCATCACGAGAACAAGCTCGACGCCCCCTCGGGCACGGCCATGGCTACCGCGCGGCGCATGCGCGAGGCGCGCGGCGAGGACTTCATCGAGCAGAAGACCGAGCACTTCGGCCTCGAGGACGTGCGCGGCGGCAGCCTGGGCGGCGTCTCCATCCACGCCATCCGCATGGCCGGCGTGGTCGCGAACCAGCGCGTGGTCTTCGGCGGGCCGGGCGAGACCCTGAGCATCGAGCACATCACCACCGGACGCGAGTGCTTCATGCCCGGCGTGCTGCTCGCCATCCGCGAGGTGCGCGGGCTCGACGGCCTGGTCTACGGCCTCGAGCAGCTTCTGCTCACGACG
The DNA here is from genome assembly GCA_029820295.1 of Candidatus Zipacnadia bacterium. Lineage (GTDB taxonomy): Bacteria > Armatimonadota > Zipacnadia > Zipacnadales > UBA5352 > JALGVA01. The sequence goes on along the minus strand of JALGVA010000082.1, from coordinate 16,913 downwards.
TAACCCGCACCCGGCGCTTCCGGGCGCGATGTCCGACAATCTCACTCGTACACAAGCAGGTGCAGGCGATGGGCTACCGTGTCGGAGTCGTCGGCGTCGGACCGGTCGGCGACCGGATCATCCGGGTGCTGCGCGAGCGCGGCTTCCCCGTTGAGGGCGAACTCGTGGTCATGGCCACGCGCGAGCGCACCGAGGTGCTCGCGGACGAGAAGTACCTGGTGCGCGAGGTCACCGAGGACCTCTTCGAGGATCTGGACGTGGTGTTCTTCGCCGGCCGCGAGGGCGCCAGGGGCGCCAGCGTGCAGTGGGGCAGCGTGGCCACGGACGCGGGCGCCTGGGCCATCGACAACGGCAGCGACTTCCGCATGGAGCCCGGCTATGCGCTGATCGTCCCCGAGGTCAACATGGACGTGGTCGGCGCGGGTAACCGCCATATCTGCAGCCCCAACTGCTCGACCATCCAGATGGTGGTCGCGCTCGCACCGCTCCACCGCGCCGCGGGCATCAGGCGCATCGTAGTCTCGACCTATCAATCGGTCTCGGGCTGGGGCCTGGGCGCCATGGATGAGTTTGAGGCGCAGGTGCGGCAGTACGCGGCCGGCGAGCCGGTCACACACGATCCGAACATCTTCGACAAGCCGATCATCTTCGACTGCCTGCCGCGCATCGATCGCTTCCTTGACGACGGATACACGAAGGAAGAGATGAAGATGGTGCATGAGACGCGCAAGATCCTCGGCGAGCCTGAGCTGGCGATCACCGCCACGGCCGTGCGCGTGCCCGTGATGATCGGCCACTCCGAGGCGATCAACGTCGAGCTGGAGCGCCCGCTGTCGCGCGCCGAGGCGCTGGAGATCCTGCGCGACCCGGCGCAGTCGCCGGGCGTCACCGTGATTGACGATCCGGACAGCCTGCAGTACCCGACCCAGGCCGACTGCCTGCTCGACGAGCACAGGGACGCGGTGCTGGTCGGGCGCGTGCGTGAGGACCCGACCGTCGAGCACGGCCTGAACCTGTGGTGCGTCTCCGACAACCTGCGCAAGGGCGCGGCCACCAACACCGTGCAGATCGCCGAGGGCCTGATCGCGCGCGGACTGCTCTGACCGGGACGCGCCCGCGCACCTGGCGCGCAACCGCTGCCACGGCTGAGGTGAGGCATGATGCCGGACCTTTCGAACCTGATCACGGCGATGGTCACCCCCTTCGACGACGACCTCGAGGTGGACTACGACCGCCTCGCCGAGCTGGCGCAGCGCCTCGCCGACGCGGGCTCGGACCTGCTGGTCTCCGGCACCACCGGCGAGTCGCCCACCACCTCGCCCGAGGAGAAGCTGGAGATGTTCCGCGTGGTGCGCGACGCCGTCGGTGATGACGTCGCGGTCATGGCCGGCACCGGCTCCAACGACACCGCGAAGTCGGTCAAGCTCACGCGCCGGGCCTCGGAGTTGGACATCGACGCCATCCTGCTGGTCGGGCCCTACTACAACAAGCCCTCGCAGGAGGGCCTCTACCGGCACTTCCGCGCGTGCTCCGAGGCCACCGACCTGCCCGTGGTGGTCTACAACGTGCCCGGGCGCACGGGCAAGAACATCGAGGCCGCCACGGTGCTGCGGCTGGCCGAGGACGTAGACAACATCATCGGCGTCAAGGAGGCCTCCGGCGACATCGCCCAGATCGCGGCGATCCGCGCCGGCGCGCCGGAGGGCTTCCGAGTCTGGTCGGGCGATGACGGCATGACGCTGCCGATCCTGGCGGTCGGCGGCGTCGGGGTAATCTCGGTCGCCGGGCACATCGCGGCCGAGGAGATCGGCGAGATGATCGACTGCTATCACAACGGCGATGTGGCCCGGGCGGCACAGTTGCACCATCGCCTCACGCCGCTCTTCGAGGCCTGCTTCCTGCCTTCGGGGAACCCCGCGTGCGTGAAGCGCGCGCTGGAGGTCTGCGGCTTCCCGGTGGGCGGCACGCGCCTGCCGCTGGTCCCGGCCGGCGACGCCGACACCGCGAAGATCCGCGAGGTCTGCGAGGAGCTGGGCTACGCGTAGCCCCACACCTGGGCTGTCTTGCAGGGCGCGCGCTCGTACCACGCCTGCCGTTGACACGGAGGTCAGTCATGTCACTCCTCGACCGGATCGCCGAGCAGATCCGCGCATGCACGCGCTGTCGCCTGAGCGAGACGCGCACGCAGGCCGTGCCCGGGGCCGGCCCCGAGGACGCGCGCATCATGTTCGTCGGCGAGGGCCCCGGCCGCGACGAGGACCTGCAGGGCGAGCCCTTCGTGGGGGCCGCCGGCCAGATGCTCACCAGGCTGCTCGACAGCATCGGCCTGTCGCGTGAGGTCGTGTACATCACGAATATCGTGAAGTGCCGCCCCCCCGACAACCGCGACCCCCGGCCCGACGAGGTCGAGGCCTGTCGCGAGTACCTCGACGGCCAGATCGCCTGCATCCAGCCGGCGCTGATCTGCACCCTCGGCGCGCCCGCCCTGAAGACGCTGGTGGACCCGACCGCCTCGGTCATGAGGCTCAACGGCACGATCATGCAGCGCCACGGCCTGACCTTCGTGCCGCTGATCCACCCCGCGGCGGGCCTGCACAGAGAGAGCATGAAGCAGCCCATGGAGGACGGCTTCCGCCGCCTGGGCGAGATCCTCGCGCAGCGCGGTTGACACCCGCCCGGCGGCAGGCAGGCCTCCCCCCCGCCTGCGGCGAACTCTGCGACGGGCGCGTTTGCGTGGCCGTACGCTTCCGGCGCCCCGCATCTGAATCCTTACGCAGCTCGCCCACGAAGTGAGGACACCCATGGCAGACGATACTCTGCGCATCATCTCCCTCGGCGGCATCGGCCACATCGGCAAGAACATGACTCTCTTCGAACAGGACGGCGAGATCCTCGTGCTCGACTGCGGCATCATGTTCCCCGACGAGGAGCACCCCGGCATCGACCTCATCATGCCGGACATGACCTATCTCTACGAGAACCGCAGCAGGGTCGTCGGCGTGATCCTCACCCACGGCCACGAGGACCACATCGGCGCGCTGCCCTACCTGCTCGAGCGCATGCCACTGCACGTGTGGGGCACGCGCCTGACCCTGGGGCTGGTGCAGGCCAAGTCCGAGGAGTTCGACATCCACCCCGACTGCGAATTCACCGAGATCGAGCAGCATGATGTGCTCGACATCGGCGGCTTCACGATCGAGCCCATCCGCGTCAACCACTCCATCCCCGACGCGGTCGGGTACGCCATCCGCACCAGGGCCGGCATCATCATCCACTCGGGCGACTACAAGATCGATCAGACGCCCACCGACGGCCTGCCCACCGACTTCCACGCCTTCGCCCGCTACGGCGCCGAGGGCGTGCTGGCGCTGATGGTGGACACCACCAACTGCAATGAGCCCGGCTACTCGGGCTCCGAGCGCGTGGTCGAGGAGGCGCTGCGCGAGATCATCGAGGAGGCGCCCGGGCGCGTGATCATGACCACCTTCGCCTCCAATATCGGGCGCATGCAGCACGCCATCGACGCCTCGGTGGACATGGGCCGCAAGGTCGCGATCGTCGGCCGCAGCATGGAGCAGAACGTGCGCGTCGCCGAGCGCCTTGACCGCTTCCACATCCCCGAAGGCGTGCGCATCGACATCGAGGATATCGACGACGTGCCTGACCGGCGCCTGACCATCCTGGTCACCGGCTCGCAGGGCGAACCTCTGTCGGCGCTGTCGCGCATCGCGCGCGGCTCACATCGCGACATCCGCGTGCACAGGGACGACATCGTCATCATGTCCTCCAGCGCCATCCCCGGCAACGAGGCGCTGATCTGGAAGACCATCAACGGCCTTGCCCGCCAGGGCGCGCACGTGCTCTACGGCGAGGGCTACGTGCACGTCACCGGTCACGCCAAGGCCGAAGAGATCAAGCTGCTGATGAATCTCACCCGCCCGCGCTTCGCCATCCCCTTCCACGGGGAGTACCGGCACCTGCTGGCCTTCACCGACCTGGCCGTGGAGCTGGGGATGGCTGAGGACGAGGTGTTTATCCTCGCGCCCGGGCGCGTGGTCGAGTTCTCCGGCGGCAGCGCCCGCGAGGGCAAGCCGGTGCAGGGCGGCTCGGTGAACGTGGACGGCCTGGGGGTCGGCGACGTGGGCGACGTAGTGCTCGAGGACCGGCGCACCCTCGCCAGCGAGGGCATCGTGCTGCCGGTGGTGGCGGTGCGCAAGGACTCATGCGAGATGGTGGCCGAGCCGGACATTTACTCGCGCGGCTTCGTCTACGTTCAGGAGTCGGCGGAGCTGCTGGAGAAGATCAGGCACGAGGCGAAGCGGACCGCCGAGGACCTGCACGCGCGCGGCGTGACCGACCCCGAGAACCTCTACGAGCAGCTTCGCAGCCGCGTGGGAGGGTACATCGAGCGAATCACGGGCCGCCGCCCGCTGGTGCTCCCGGTCATCATCCCGGTCGAGATGCCGCGGTAGGTGCCCGGACGCAGCATCATCCACCATCGTGGCGCAGGCTTCCAGCCTGCGACCGTCTGTCATCGGCCCTATCCGTCCGTGCACGACCTGCGCGGCTGTTCGTCTACTGCCCTGCCTGCTCGAACTCGCGCGTGAGCGCCATTGCGTCGTCGGTGAGCGTACGCGCGCGCGTGTAGAGCGCCAGCACCACGTCCGCCGACAGTGATGCCTTGCGTTGCTGCTGGCTGTCGAGGTAGCGCCAGCGCGCCAGCAGCATGTCCAGCCGCGACGCGCCGTCGAACGGCCGTGCCTCCTCGGGCATCAGCGAGTACGCCGTGTAGGCCGCCGCGATCTCCGCCACCGCCTCATCCAGCTCCTCGCCCAGCGCAGGCAGCTCGAAGGCCATCGACGCGGTGCGCAGCGCCGTGCGTGCCTGCAGGTCCGCGATGCCCTGCACCGACAGCTCGACCGCGCAGCGCCCGCCGCGCTGCACCAGGTACCTGGCCTGCAGGTCGCGCACCTCACCCGCGCCCAGGGTCAGCTTGGTCACCTCGAAGAAGTGCGCGCGGCGCGTCGGCCCGGTCACGCGCACGTTGACCTTCACGATCTGCTCGCCCGCGGCCAGGTTGGTCAGCCGCACGCTCATGGTGTTGTCGCCGTACCACGGCTCGGCGATGGGCGCCACCTCGCAGCGCAGCGGCGGCTGGCCGAAGGTCATCGTGCCGCGCACCCCCGCCCCCGACATCGAGCTGCGCTCGGCCGCGCCCGGCGCGTTGCGCCGCAGGTTCAGGCCCCACGTGGTCAGGTCGGGTGGGGGGCCGCCCTCGCCGAACGACCAGGCGATCTCCACCAGCCACCCGTCCTCGGCCACGTGCGCCGCCGACTGCCAGGTGGCGGTCTGCGCCGCGTCCCCGTCCACCGCATCATACTCGACGCCGGCGGGGTTGACCGCCAGCGTGATGATGCCCGTGCCGTCATCGTCGGGGTCCAGCGTGACCGTCAGCGAGTCATCGGCCATCACCGTCCCGTCGCGCTCCGTGGCGCTGCACTGCACGCCCAGCGGCATGGGGTCGCGCAGGCGCGCGCCGATGTAAAGCGCCTCGTCGTCGAAGCCGATGTACGCCTCGGTGGGCAGCGACGGCATGCCGCCGCTCTCGAGCACGAACGGCCCCACAGCCGCGGCCCGGTCCCACTCGCCGGCGCTGAGCAGGCCATCGATGGTGGGCGCCTGCGCCAGGCGCGGACAGCTCACCGCAGCCGAGCTGCTCAGCGCCGCGTATGGCACCGCGGCCGTGACCGCAAGCACACCGACTACCAGCAGCACCCGTCGCATCGCGGTCGCCTCCCTGCCAGTATCTGCGCGTCGGGCAGCGATTTCGCCGCCGGCCGTGCGCTTCCCTCCCGCGGTGCAGGCGGAAGTCGGCCATGCAGGTATACGCGCACCGACGCCGAATAGACCACGACGCACTCCCCGCTCCGCTTCCCGGGGGCGGGTGAGCACGGTCGGGAGGTCAACTGGGAGGTCCAGCCCATGCCGGTCTTCACGCCGCAGCAGTTGCGTGAGAATCCCGAGCTGCATCCACAGTGCTCCGCCTTCGGCATCATGAACCTGCCGCGCGGCAAGACCGTGGAGCCGCACTTCCACGACTGCGACGAGTGGTGGATCATCACGCGCGGGCATGCTCGAGTCATGACCGAAGGCGAGGAGCAGGAGGTCGAGGAGGGCGCGATGGTCTTCACCGCCATGGGTGATGACCACGCCGTGATCGAGGTCTACCGCGACGTCGAGGGCGTGTGGTTCGAAGGGCCGCTGCGGGGCCGGCAGCGGCGCGGCCACCTGCACCACCCCGAGGACGACTGACCCGCCCACGCACACCCACAACACGCAGGCCCCGCGGCACGCACCAGCGGGGCCGGATCGTCTGCGTGGGTCGAGGCTCAGTCGATACTCGTCGCGACCCTGAGCGTCCGCTCGACCAGATCGCTGATCTTCATGCGCGACATCCCCGAGAGCGCGGTCTCCAGCGTGTCGTGCAGCGGGTCGGCCAGGTCGTCGGGGATGCCCCGGCTGCCCAGCAGCGCGCCCATGACCGACCCCACGGTCGCCCCGTTGCAGTCGGTATCCAGCCCACCCATGACCGCGATCGCGATGGACCTTCGCAGGTCGCCCTCGCCGTGCAGCAGCCCCATCACGCACAGCAGCGCGTTGTTGATGGTGTGCACCCGGTGGTAGTGGCCGTAGTCGGCCATGATGCGCTCCCAGGTGCGCTCCCAGGCGCTGTCGGTCGCGCACCAGGTCATGCACACGCGCACCGCTCCCGCCAGCCGGCAGTTCTCCGGGATCTCGCCCAGCGCGCGCTCGATGCACGCCTCCAGGTCCTCGGCGCCCAGCGCCGCCGCGATGAGCGCGCCGAAGAACATCTCGCCGTAGATGCCGTTACGGGTGTGCGATACGCAGGCGTCGCGCCAGCACAGCTCGGCGGCCAGCTCGGGTCGTCCCGCGGCGCAGTAGGCGAGGCCGTCGGCGCGGATCTGCGCGCCGATCCACTCACGATACGGGTTCATCCACATCGCCGACTCGGGCGGGCGCAGCTCATTGATGAAGTTGCGCATGGCCGCACGCTCGGCGGTGTAGGTGCGGTGATAGGGCAGGCGCACCAGCCACTCGTTCATCACCTGCTCGGGCGTCAGCTCGCCGCCGTACTGCTCGACCAGGTGCAGCCCCAGCACGGTGTAGTCCGTGTCATCGTCGCGTACCGCGTGGTCGATGTTGGGCGCCAGGCAGGGGTCGGACGCGGGCTTGTAGGCGATGCCCTCGGGCAGATCCTCGACCACCGGGAAGTAGCCGTCCAGCGGGTACGCGTCGCCCGCGCGCAGGATGGCCTCGATCTGTTCGCGTGACTGCCCCTCGACGGGCTTGCCCATCATGCAGCCGATGCAGCGGCCCAGCCACGCGCCGATGAGGCGGTCGCGCAGCCAGTCCTCGCCGGTCTCGCCGGTCCAGCGCTCGACCTCGGGGCGCGCGGCCCGGATGCCGTCGAGGTCCGACGGCTCGTGCCACGGGAAGTCGGGCGCCGGGCGCAGCCGCCGCGCCGTCTCGAACAGGTCCAGCAGCGCGGCCCGCGCGTAGGTATCGTCCGCGCCCTCGGTGGCCTTCAGGTCTTCGCGCAGTACGCCGACATCGCAGCCCTCCTGCTCGAGCTGCACCAGCTCCTCCCAGGCAAGGCTCCTCAGTGTCTTCGCGCTCAGCATGACGCCAACGACTCCCTCCGGCCCGGCAACTGTGAACCGTCGGCGCAAGATTCGCCCGCCACGGCATGGCACCTGCCCGCGCGCCGCCACGGGAAGCCCATGTTTGCAGGCAGGTGACGCGAGGTAATCTGGAGAAGGCCTTGTCGGCATCACGCCGGGAGACCGAGGACAGACCCATGGACATCTTCGCCAACCACGCGCACGTCTTCCCCGACGACGTGCGCGCGGACGGCAGCATCGACAGCCTGCTGGCCCTCATGGACCGCTGCGGCATCGCGCGCGCGGTGTGCTTCGCGCCGCATCGACACAGAGTGGCCGATCTCGGCTATGCCGAGCCCAACGCCTGGCTCGCCGAGGCCATCGCAGACGAGCCGCGGCTGGTCGGCTTCGCGTGCATCAACCCCACCAGCGACGACGCAGTGGACCGTCTCGAACAGGCCTGCGAGTTCGGCCTGTCGGGCTGCAAGCTCCATCCGGCGACCGACAGGTACGATGTGCTCGACGAGCGCGCCATGGACTTCTACGCCGCCGCCGAGGAGCTGGGGGTGCTGCTCGACTTCCACGTCGGCCCGCACTGGTACCGCATCGCGCATTACCATCCGCTCAAGTTCGACGAGATCGCCTGGGCGCACCCGAAGCTGGGCATGGTGCTCGAGCACCTCGGCGGCCTGCCCTTCTACCACGATGTGCTCGCGGTGCTGGGCAACAACCTGCCGCTGGGCACCCCCGGGCACCTCTACGGCGGCATCACCAGCATCCTTAACCGCGACCTGCAGAAGCTGTGGTTCCTGGGCATCGAGCGCGTCGCCGAGGCCATCTTCATCCTGGGCGAGGACATGCCCATCTACGGCCTCGACTTCCCCTACAACCCCGTGGAGCTGGTGCTTGAAGAGCTGGCGCTGCTGCGCACGCTCGAGCTGAGCGACGACGGTCTCGCCAAGCTCTTCGGCGGCAACCTCCAGCGCGCCATCGCCACTCACCCCGCCCGGTCCGGTGAGTCCGCTCCGGGACATTGAGGTCCGCGCCATGTCCGGCGACTACTCCTGCTACGTTCTCTCGCACCCGTTCCCCGAGAGCTTCGTGCGCTGGTACCCGTACACGAAGGCCGAGGTGCTGGGCGAGGGCAGCCCGTGGCTGCGCTGGCTGCGCCGGGTCATGGCCGGGCCCATCCCGGGCGTGAACGACCGCATGATTGCCGCGCGCCGGGAGACAGCCGGTGAGTGGGTGGGCGTCGTCTGGGTCTCGGTGTCGCTCACCTGCCCGGAGCTGGCGCACTTCGGCTGGTTCCTGGTCGATGAATCCTGCCGCGGTGAGGGCGTGGGCGGGCGCATCATCGACACCTGCCTGGACACGCTGACCGCCGACGGCGTGCGCATGGTCATGCTGCCCACGCAACTCGAGAACCAGCGCGCCATCGGCATGTACTACCGCCGGGGCTGGCAGCTTTCCATCACCGACCCGCGCGGCGGCGTGTGGATGGTGCGCGAGCCCGCCGGCTTCTACCGCGAGTACTTCACCCCCCACCCGCTGCGCCCCATCCACGCCGGCCCGCCCGAGCCGGCCGACTTCGTCGCCCTTGACTACCTGCTCTCGCGCCCGGCCGCGCCCATCCGCCTGCTGCCGCTCGGGCTGGCGGGCAGCGCCCGCTTCATCTCCTTCACCCACGACTGGGAGAGCGCCGAGTACTCCGTGGCCCGCCAGGGCGGCCGGCCGGTGGCACTGGCGCTGGCGGCTCCGACGGACGAGGGCCCGTGGCTGGACGTCTTCGGCCTCGACCGCCGCGGGATGGCCGTGGCCATGCGCGAGCTGCTCGAGCGCGTGCCCGGTGGCCATGCGGATGTCGCGGTTACCGACGGCGCGCGCCGCGGCGCACTCGAGGACGCCGGCCTGCGGCTGCAGTCCGTGCGCGAGCGGGAGATCGCGGGCGCACAGATCGGCCTTGCACGCTATGCCCGCGGCGCATCGGCAGAGGAGTAGCCGCGCGCGGGGCGAATACCCGGGTAGCACACAGCCGTTCGCGCAGTGAGTCGACGCCGGGCTCGGCGCCCCGTGGGCGCGGAGCGTTGCTTCAGGTCAAGGAGGAACCGGTATGAGTGACGAGCACGTGTTCGTTGACGTAGCCGGAGGGAACCACGATCGCGAGAACACCGTGGTCTACGCGACGGTGGACTGCGATGCCGAGCACGAGGAGCATGTGGTGCACGAGGTGGGGGCGGATGGGAGCCTGGGCGCCGCGCTACCCACGCAATGCACCGACGTGTGCGAGTGCGACGAGGAGGAGGATTGCTGCTGCGGCGTGGCTTTCATCGTCCCGGCGCTGGCTGCGGGCGAGACGAAGCGCTTCGCCATCTGCACCGACGGCCGCGACGCGCCCGACATGCCGGGCGTCAGCGTGGACCTGGATGAGGACGCCATGACCGCCAGCTTCCTCATCGGCGGCGAGCTGTTCACGCGCTATAACTTCAGCCACGACTTCGTGCGCCCCAACGCCTACCCGGTGCTGGGCCCCGGCGGCGTGGAGATCACCGAGTACGCCCAGACCGACCACCCGCACCACAAGTCGATGTACGTGGCGCTGGGCGAGGTCAACGGCCACGACAACTGGAGCGAGATGGAGGGCCACGCCTTCACCCGCTGCCAGGGTGTGGAGGTGCTCGCCGAGGGCCCGGTGTTCGCCCAGATCCTCGCCATGAACGACTGGGTGAGCAACAAGGAGAAGAAGTTCATGGAGGAGTGGACGGTCATCACCGTCTACAACATGCCCGAGACCGGCCGGCTGATGGACTGGGACATTACCCTCGTGGCCTCCGAGGAGGGCATCCACATCGGCGACACCAAGGAGTCGGGCACCCTTTCGGTGCGCATGAACACGCCGCTGCACGAGAAGGGCGGCACCGGCACTATCGTCAACGCCTACGGCGGCCTGCATGAGGCCGAGAACTGGGGCAAGCCCTCACCGTGGGTGGACTACTCCGGTGAGCTGGAGGGCCGCAAGGTCGGCCTCGCCATCTTCGACTCGCCCCACAACCTGCGCTTCCCCACCACCTGGCACGTGCGCAGCTACGGCCTGTTCACCGCCAACTGCTGGGGCTACTCCTACTTCACGGGCGACCAGTCCAGGCGCGGCGACTACACCATGCCGCTGGGCGACTCGATCAACTTCGTCTACCGCGTCTACGTCCACGCCGGCGATGTGTGCGAGGCGAAGGTCGGCGAGCGCTGGTTCGACTTCGCCTACCCGCCGGCGGTCACCGCGGTCGAGGAGTAGGCCAGTTCACGTCCGCACGCCATCGGCCGGGCCGGCAGCCACGCTCCGGCCCGGCCGTTGCCATTGCCGGCGAAGGAGGTCACCATGACCTCGCGCGAGCGCGTGCAGACCGCCCTGCGCTTCGAGGAGCCCGACAGGGTCCCGCTGGCCGTCTACGCCATCGACTGCGACACGGCCGAGCGGGTGCTCGGGCGCAAGACCTTCATCCGCGACAAGGCCGGCACGGCCATCGCGTTCTGGGAGGGCCGCCGCGATGAGGTCGTCGAGTCGCTCAAGCGCGACATCCCCGAGCTGTTCGCGAAGCTTGACATCATCGATCTCATCTACCTGAGCAAGGTCGCCCGCGTGCCTCCGCGCGGCCACCATCCCCCGGCGCCGCGCCCGGTCGCCGAGGGCGTCTGGGAGGACGCCGCGGGCCGCACCCTCAAGTACTCGCCCGTCACCAACCAGATCGCGGTGGTGACGGGCAAGACCAACTGGGAGGCGGAGTACCGGCTCGAGGACTTCCCGCTCGACCCTGACGTCACCCCGGAGGACGAGAGCGTGTGGGAGGTCTACGACCACGTGCTCCCGCTGCTGTCGCCGGACAGGTACATCCTCGGCTCCTGGGCACTGGCGCCGCAGCAGGTCATGCTCGGAGGCTGGGAGCGCGGGCTGGTCGAGGTGGCGACGCGCCCGGAGATAGTCGAGCGCGCGGTGCAGTCGGGCATCGCCCGCGCCCGCAAGCTCCAGGAGATCACGCGCCCGCGTCCGTGTGACGGCATCATGGGCGAGAGCGACTTCGGCCACACGACGGGCACCTTCGTCTCGCCACCGGCCTTCCGGCGGCTCTTCCTGCCGGCGCTCAAGTTCAACTCGCAGAGCGTGCACGGCCTCGGACGCGACTTCTTCGTGCACTCCTGCGGCAACAACCAGCCGATCTTTGACCAGCTCGTCGAGGTCGGGATCGACTGCCTGCAGTCCCTGCAGCCGCAGGCGGGCATGAGCCCGGCGATGGTCAAGCAGCGGTCGGGCAACCGCATGGCGGCGTGGGGCGGCGTGGACGTGGCGAATCTGGTCGCCGGGACCATGGACGACGTGCGCCGCGACGTGCGTGAGGCCATGGAGACCGCCAGGCGCGGCGGCGGCTTCATCCTCGGCGCCAGCCACTCCATCGCCTGGGGCACCAGGTACGACAACTTCATGGCCATGCTCGACGAGTTCGAGAAGACGCGGGACTACTGAGCACGACAAAGTGTATTGACATATGAGCATGACAGGCGTAGAATAAGGGGGCAATCGATGGCTGTCAAGGAATGGTGGGCAAGCCGCGCTGCCCGCCGGCATATGTGGGAGAAGCACGGGGTTACCTGGGATGAAGTGGAAGAGATCCTCGTGCAGAAGCCTGACCTGAAGCGTACCAGGACCGTCCGCGGTGAGAGAAGGTATTTCGTCAAGGGACGAACGCAGGGCGGCCGCCGACTCACCGTGGTCTTCGCGCTTGAGGGATCGGTGGCGCGCGTCGTGACGGCATATGACACCCCGACGAGGTAGGGAATGATGGCCAGGAAGAAGCTGCTGCCTGACTTCAAATCAGAAGAAGAAGAGCTGAGGTTCTGGGAGACTGCTCGTGTTGAGGATTATGAGTGGGAGCCCGCGGATGACGTCATCTGGGACCTGCGCCCCGAGAAGAAGAAGCGCGTGACCATCCGCCTCGAGCCGAGCATGATCGCGCAGCTCAAGGAGATGGCCGAGGAGCTGGAGATGCCCTACCAGACGCTCACGCGCGGCCTGATCCGCCGCGGATTGCGCCGGCTTCAGGAGGAGCGAGAGGGCCGCGCGGCCTCGGCGTAGGTCGCTACCAGCGCACCTGCACCAGCGCGTCGGCCGGAGCGCGGGGCGCCGGCGGAGGTCGTCGGTCGCGTGCGACCTGATCGGCGATCCACCAGCCCAGCGCCGCACCCGCAAGCACCTGCGGGATGTCGTGATCCCCGCGCCGCACTCGCGACCACGCCACCCCCGCCGCCCACGCGTAAGCCATCGCGCCCCACTCGCGGTCCTCCTCAGCCACGCAGCGCGCGAAGGCGAAGGTCATGCCGGCGTGGCCGCTGGGGAAGCCGTTGGTGACCTCGGGCCGGTTCGGCCGCGGGCTGTCGATGGTCGCCTTCAGCAGATGCGTGGCCGCTGAGGTGTAGCCGATCGACCATGCCGCCAGCTCGCCCATGTGCCGCTGCGAGGGGTCATCCGAGGCCAGCAGCGCGCCCGCCGCGATGCCCGGCACCCAGCACCCGTAGTCGGACAGCGCGTCGGCCAGATCGCGTTCGAGGGACGGTTCTCCCTCCGCCGCATCCGCCTGCGCGGGCGACAGGTGCAGATGCACCGCCGGCGGCAGATCGAGGGCGCGCCGTCCACCGGTCGGGTCGCCCCATGCTCCGACCACGGCGAGCGTCATCATCATCAGGGCGCAACCAGGCCGCATTGCGACCGCGCTCCTCAGGCCGTTGCTCGCTCGTCCGGCGCCATTTCGCGGCGCGCCCACCGCCCTCCTGCGCCCGGACGACCGTGGTAGGAGGAGCGGCGCACCCCGATGCGGAAGCGCCCGATGGCGCACCATGGCGCAGGCGACAGGAGGACCCGCGATGCGCACATCCTTCATCCCTGTGGTGGTCGCGATGGTGATCAGCGGCTCGGCCGGCGCCGACCTGACGCTCGTCAGTGACGGGCAGCCGGTGGCGACCATCGTCACCGGTGACTCGACCACCGCTGCCACGCGCCAGGCGGTGGCGGCGCTCCGCGAGCATATCCAGCGCATGTCCGGGGCCGAGCTGCCGGTGGCGACCGAAGGCGCGGCTCCCGACGGCCCCCGCATCCTCGTTGGCGCCAGCGGGCTGACCGCTGCCCTCGGCTACGACGCCGACGCCCTCGCCCTTGAGCAGTCGATCGTGCGCGTGCACGGGACCGACCTGATCGTACTGGGCGACGACGAGAAGCCCGGCGGCGGTACCCTGATGGGCACGCGTCACGCGGCCTACATGCTGCTGCGCGAGCTGGGTTGCCGCTGGCTGTGGCCGGGCGAGCCGGGCACAGTGGTGCCCGAGCGTGCCACCATCGCCGTGCCCGACGACCTGAGCCTCGACTGGACGCCGGTGCTGCTCAAGCGCGGGCTGCGCTCGGCCGGCTACAACGACCGCGTACAGCGCGGCCTTGACCGCCTGGGCTGGACGGCCGAGGACTTCCAGGCGATGCACCGCGACGTGCCCGGGTGGTACGCCGCCCACCGCATCGGCGGCTCATTCGCGGGCGGCTACGGCCACGCCTACGGCGATTACTGGGAGCGCTTCGGCGCCGAGCACCCCGAGTGGTTCGCGCTTCAGCCCGACGGCACGCGCGATCAGTCCAGCGCCGGCAACCGCGCCCGCCTGTGTGTCTCGAACCCCGAGCTGATCGCGCAGATCGCCGCCGACAAGATCGCCGAGCTGCAGGCCAACCCGGCCCTCGACTGCGTCTCGATCTCCCCCAACGACGGCGGCAGGACCACCTTCTGCACCTGCCCCGAGTGCGAGTCCTGGGACCACCCCGACGGGCCGATCATCGAGTTCTACTGGCCGGACGCGCCCGACCGCCGCAAGCAGCACGTGTCGCTGTCGGACCGCTATGTGCGCTTCTACAACGAGATCGCGCGCATTGTCGCCCGGGAGTGCCCGGGCCGCTACCTGGGCGCCTACGCCTACAGCGCCTATCGCACCGTGCCGGTCGCCCAGGACCTCGAGCCCAACCTGCTGATCGGTTTCGTCGGCATCACCTACGTGAACCGCGAGGGCTACGAAGCGGACATGCAGACCTTCGCGGGTTGGGCCGCGAAGGCGAGCAATATCTTCTGGCGCCCCAACCTGCTCGGCGGCGGCATGGGCTTCCCGATCAACTTCGCCCGCGCGCTCGCGCGCGACGTCGCTCGCCTCACCGACCGGGGCCTGACCGTCACCGACTTCGACTGCCAGTACCAGCACTGGGCGCTCAAGGGCCTGACCTATTACGTGCTCGCGGAGATGCTGGCCGACCCCGACGCGGATCCGGACGCGATCATCGACGACTACTGCACCGCGGGCTTCGGGCCGGCCGCCGGCGATGTGCGCGCCTACTTCGACGCGCTGGAGGCCATCACCGATCGCATCTTCGAGGACAGCCGCTACCTGGGGCGCAAGACCAACCACTGGGTTCTGGGCGAGTACTTCGATGATGGGACGCTGGCCCGGTTGCAGGCGCACCTCGACGCGGCGCGCGCGGCCGCCGGCGACGATGCCACCATCCTGGCGCGCATCGACTTCCTGCAGGTCGGCATCGATTACGCGCGCCTCAACCGCGACTACCTGCTGGCCCGCCACGCCGTCAGGGACGAGGGCGACGCCACCCGGCAGGAGGCGATGGCGGCGGCGGCGCAGGCGCGCGAGGATTACTATCAGCAGCTCGGCCTGACCTGGGCGCTCAACTCCGCCTACCTCAAGTTCTACGGCTTCTGAGGCGCGACGAGCCACCGATGACAGGAGACCGGGCTCGATGACATGGCTGCGGACATACCTTGTGCTCGCGATGGCCGTCGCCGTCGGATGGTGCTGCGTTGACCACGCTGATCCGGCGCCCGCGACACACGCTGGCGACGCACGCCTCTACGACGACGGCGAGCTGACGGCGTGGGCGCGTGTGGCCGTTCTCGGCGTGACCGAGGCGGCCGTGCCCACGAAGTACAACGGGGTCGAGAGGGGAAGCTTCCAGGCCATCGAGGTGTCCGATCGCGTGTCGAACCTGGACTCATGGCCTGTGACCCTGGTGGACCTGATCGCCAACGCCTTCATCCGGCTCTCCTACCAGCGCGCCGATGGAAAAACGGGCGAACTCGGGACGTCGGTGGCGGGCAGCTTCGCATACCGCACCACCGACGGGCTGCAGTACACCCCATCCGGCGTGTCGGCTGCGGTGACCATCGGTGGTGAGTCGGACCGGCTGCGCATCGTGCGCGATGGGCGGTTCGGCGAAGACGCAACCGTCTGTGCCACGTGCACCTTCCCCGACCCGCCCATCGGACATTCCACATTGGGACTGACCACTCGATTCGAGGCCCGGCAATCGATCGATCTCGACCCGGCATTGCGCGGCAATGACGCCTTCCGCCTGGTGGGGATGAGCAGCATGTTCGCCAACCCGAGGGAGTACGATGCCGATACCGTCCGCTGGCTCGGCCCGGACGGGGTGGGACACGAACTCCCCCTCACCGCCGCGACTGCGCGCGACGTTCATCTCTTCCCTGAGCCCGTCGAGATCGCCGTCGGCGGGTACTTCGAGCTGGTGAAGCACGTGGGGTCGAGCTGGTTCCCAACCAGCCCCAGCGTGCGCATCGAGCTGCTCGAACTCAGCGGCATCACCGGCCGCGTAGGTGTCCAGGGCTGGCTGGCGCCCACCACCGACCCCACCGACGACAGCCTGACCATCTGGCTGGAGTGGATCGACGCGCCCGCGGTCATCCCCGCCGGAGCTGTCTACGAGGCGCGCCTGCGCGTCATCGCCACTCCACCGCGCTCGCGCTGAACGCACCCGACTTGCCGCGTGCCGACGCGAGGAGGCCTTCCATGGAGACGGTCAACATCGGCCTCATGGGCCTGGGTACCTGGGCCAGCGATGCCTACGCACCCGTGCTCGGGGAGCGCGAGGACGTCCGGGTCGTCGCGGTCGCGGCGCGCAGTGAGGCGACCTTCGCCCGCGCGCGCGAGCTGTTCGGCGATGCCATTACCGAGTACACTGAGATCGGGGACCTGGCGGCCGATCGCGAAATCGATGCGATCATGATCGCCCTGCCCAACCGCCTGCACACCGACGCCGCCCTGACCGCAATCGCCTCGGGCAGACACGTCTTCGCCGAGCCGCCCGTGGGCTTCGATGCGGCGGGCATCAGCGCCGTGTTCGCGGCCGCC
>JALGVA010000241.1 GCA_029820295.1 Candidatus Zipacnadia bacterium | reverse complement strand
CATATAGCTTAGCACACCATCTATCAGGAGTCAACATCAGCGGCGGATAGCCGCGTGCGGGCCCACGCCCGCGCCGTAATACTCGTTGAAGATCTGGCGAACACGGAGGAGGCGACGCAACCGTTTCCGTCGAAGAATCGCCCCACGACGCGTCCCGTCGTGCTGGATGAGCCGCAATTTGTACACGCGGAACGCGGCTGTGCGCGCAGGTGGCGGCGCTGGCGACGGCAGTCCCGGATCAGGCCGACGCGGACCGAACTGCCCGCGCCACCGTGTCCGCCCCCTGACGGGCGAGCCGGCGCACGGTCGCCGCGCCACCGTGTCCGCCCCCTGACGGGCGAGCCGGCGCACGGTCGCGCCCTCACCGCAGCGCCAGCACCTCCAGCCCGCGCGGCTCCAGCGACAGCGCAAGCTCCGTCCCGGTGAGAGTCCCCTCGCCGATCAGCCGCGTTGCCGTCAGACCCTCCGCCAGGCCCAGCGCCGCGGGCTCAATCGTGAGCGTCACCGCGCGCGGCTCCTGCGCGCTGTTCCAGATCGCCAGCAGCACCGTGCTATCGGCCTCGGGGCCGAAGCGCTCCACCCACACGTCCGGCCGATCGGCGCGCGCGCAGGTCAGCGCATGCCAGCCCGCCTGCGACAGCCGCGCCGACAGCGCCCAGTAGCGATCGAACAGGTCGCGGTTCGCCTCGTACAGCGCCGGGTAGCCGTCGAACCAGGTGACGCTATGGATCGCACCCCACACGACGCAGCGCTTCGCGTAGTCGTCGTACTCCTCGCGCGAGATCACGCCATCGTCGCCACCGAGGAACTGCAGGTGCTCCAGGACGCAGAGCTGCTTGCGCCCGGTGACCGGCCGGAACTCCTCGACCTGCGCCCGGCCCATGCGCGTCCCGCCCTCGACGCCGACGATGTCCAGCCACATGCAGGTGAAGGGGTGCATGCGCGCGCCCATGTTCGCCAGCACCCAGCGGCCGGTCGGGTGCAGCAGATCGTTCATCGCCCCCAGGAACTCCAGTGCGCTCCACTGCCCGTGCAGGCACACCGCGCCGGTCGCCTCGTGATAGGTGAGCGGATAGGCCGAGTACGGGAAGTGGTCGCGCCGGCAGTTGTCCACCGCCGCGCCCCAGCTCGACCACGAGTCGAGGTAGAGGCCGTCAGGCGATGGCTCCTGCGCGATCAGCGCGGCCGCATGTCCCAACTCGTGCGCGCCGACGGTGGGCAGCCCCCGGTCGCCGAACAGGTCCGGGTCCATGTTGAGGAAGAAGGTCACCGACGCGCCGCCCCATTCGGTGGTGCGGATGGAGATGTGCCGCCGCCCGTCCGGGCCGGTCGCCGCGCAGCTGTCGATGATCTGCTTGATGTTCAGCCCCCAGCCGCGCTGGGTGCGGATCTCGTTGGTGCCGTCGGGCTCGAAGGCCGCGAACGCCGCCATGGCCTCGTCGTAATCACGCGGGAGCGCCGGGAGCTGCTTGATCTCGCGCTGCCCGGGGATGAGGTAGGGGTAGCTGCCCACGCCGAAGCGGTCGTCCAGCTCGAACTCGTAGGAGCCCTCGTCATAGGCGAACTGCCGCGGGTTGGGGAGCCGGTCGGGGCGCGACTGGAAGAGCCACTTGCCGTGCACCGGGCAGCGCGGCTCAAAGAACGCGGGGAACATCGCGTGGTAGCGCTCCAGCGCGTCGCGCCAGCCCCAGCGCCCGTCGCACCGGAAAATCATGAAGGCGAACGGATGCGCCGAACGCAGTTCGCCGCCGGCCTCGGCGCTGAGCCCGCAGCGGAAGCGCACGTGGAAGAGCGCCGAGCGTGGCGAGTAGGCGAAGCTCGCGACCGCCGGACGGTCGGGCGGCAGGGCCATGGCGATGCCGTCGCCCGTCGTGCCATCGCTCACCGCCGCCACCGGGTAGGGCGTCTCGTAGAGGCCGTCGGGCTCGATGGTGCGGTCATGGTGGAGCGCGCTGCTCCAGGTCCAGCCGTCGCAGCGTGCAGGCAGCTTGAAGACCAGGTCGAGCGCGCGGTCCTGGCCGGTGGTGTCGCGCACCGCGCCCTCGACGAGGATGCGGTCTCCCGCCGGCGTGTATCTCGCGAGGAAGCGCAGCCCCAGCTCGGGCAGCTCGACGCGCTGCTCGATCGCGTCACCGTCCTCCCTCATGCCCCCGACGATCCGCCGGAACCCGCCGACCTTCAGGTCGCCGAGGTAGAAGCCGCCGTCCTGCTGGAGCCCCTCGTCGCCGACCACCGGCGAGTACATCACCCTGCCGTCCAGCGCCAGCCCGACCGCACGCCCGTCGGCCATGAGGAGCGCCAGCCCGTCGTCGGTCGCGACCGAGGAGGCCCCTTCGTGCAGGACGACTTCGGGCTCCGGCAGCTCGCGCGCCGTCTGCGCCAGGTCGAATTCGATCGCGTCGCGTCCGCTCATGGTCTCGGGGACGATGCGCAGCACCACTCGGCCCTCCAGCGTCCCCGCCTCGGCCGCATCGAACTCGGGCTCCCAGCCGTCGAAGCGCGCGCGCGTCGCGTAGAGGCCGTGAGAACGCTCGCGTCCTCCCGGCAGCGCCAGCCACAGCTCGACCTGCAGCCCCTCGCGCCCCTGCGCCTCGACGAGCAGCTTCTGCTCATCCCATTGGCGGCTGAAGCGCACGTGTGCGTAGGGCGCCTCGAGCGGCTGGCCGGCCAGCGCCGATTCCCAGCGCAGCGGGCCCACCACCAGCGCGTCGGCCAGGTCGCCCGGCTCGCCCTCGGCGCGCAGCTCGTGATTCACCAGCAGGCGCAGGGGATCCCGATGGTAGTGCTGGGTGCGCATCTGTCGCGCGTAAAGCACGAAGGCGCCATCCCCGGGAGCGCGCATGGCCGCCGCGAACTGCTCGGGGACGTCCTCCCAGCGCCACGGCGCCAGCTCCCGCGGCTGTCCCACCAGCGGCGTCTCGCTCAACACCCGCAGCGACAGGTCGTCGAACCACGCGGCGCCGGTCCGGTTCTTCATCTCGCAGTGCACGTGCACGAAGTTGATGGGCGCCTCCGGGACGATCACCTCGCGGAGCTGCGTCCACTCGTGCGTGCCGGTCTCGAAGGGGAAGATGAAGGCGTCATCGGTCTGCCCCGGGCGGGTGTCCGTCAGGTACTCGACGCTCACCACCAGCGCGAACGAGCGATGCGGCGGCCCGGTCACGTCCTGCGTGCGGTACCACACGCTCACCAGCAGCGGCGTCGCGCTCTCCTGCTGCAGGCTCAGCCGCTGCGTGAGCCCGGTCCGGTCGGTCGCGTCCGGGAGCGAGCAGCGCACACTGTGCGCGCCCGAGTGCGCGACCTGGTCGTCGATGACGTGATCGACGGTCCCGCGGTAGTGCTGCGTCCAGGCGCCCGCCCCGCCCTCGAAGCCCGGATCGGCCAGCAGATTGGGGCCCTCCGCCCATGTGGGGGCGGTGAGGGCGGCGAGCAGCAGCCAGATCGCGACACGCATGCGGTGCACCTCCGTGCAGTGTGCGGGCGACGGCTGCGACGGTCCTCGCGTTCCACGAGGCGGCGCGGCGCACCTGCCCGCGCAGGATACCGGCGTCCGCAGGGAGAAGTTGTGCGAACACCACGAGCCCTCACGCGTGCCACGCGGACCGCGGCCATCGTGGCGCAGGCTTCGGGCCTGCGAGAGCCGTTGGCAGGATGCCTGCCTGACGGACGCGTGCGCAACGGAGGGGCGCGCAACGCGCTGAGAGGAGACGATCATGACCGCCTGCGACTTCGGACGGTCCTTCGCGACCTTCGTCACCGAGGGTCGGGGCAACAACGCGCGCATCCAGGTCGAAGCCATCTGCGACCTCGTTGGACCGGAGGGCGAGACGCGCTACGTGCTGGTAGCGTCGTGCAAGGCCGAAGACACCTACGCCGCCGACGATCTCTTCCGCCTGCCCAACTACGACTTCTGCGCGCTCTTCTCGCAGAGCGAGTACTGCATCATCCGCGCGGGTCTGCCGCTGACCGCTGTCTGGCGCGACAGCGGCCTCAATGCCGACCGCTTCGAAGAGGTGCGCATCGACCTGGTCGAGCGGCCGGCGCGCCCGTGCGCGGACGCCCGCGCGGTGGTCGAGGCCACGCTGCGCAATGAGCCGCTGGTCGGGATCACCGAGCTGTTGGGCGATGAGGGAGAGGTGTGCGCGCGCCTGCACTACCCGATCAAGACCATGAACGTGAATGACCTGCGATCGATCTACCAGATCGACACGGGCCCGCTGGCGCTGCCCGACCTCGACCGTCAGGTGGAGCTGGAGGTCGAGCGGCTGGACCTGGCCTTCATCGCGTGGAATGCCGCGGACGTCGCGGAGTTCATCATCCAGCGGCCCACGCAGATCGCGCACTCCGACTCGTGCGTCGCGCACTACCGCGAGGTGCGCAAGTGTGCGGCCCGCAACCAGGTGCTGGCGCCGGCGGGCTGAGGTCGCAGCGGCGATCGGCAGAGCACCGTTCGTACAGCATCGCGGCCCCGGGCGGGGGGGGACCCAGGGCCACTGATGCTCCGTCTTGCGACGGAAAACTTGACGCGCGTCAGCGGCTAATTCTCCTCCGCCGGCGCGGCCTCCTCCTTCGGTCTTAAAATCTCCTGAACTTTTTTCGTGAACTCGTCCTGGGTCAGCATGGCGTCCTCGTCGGCGTCCGCCTGCGCGTGGAAGTCCGCCCACTCCTCCGCGGACACCTGCCCGTCGCCGTTCTGGTCCATGACCCGGATCAGCGTGAGGATGAGATTCGGGCGCTCCGGGCGCTGCTGTTGCCGGATCGCCTGCACCTCCTCCTCGGTGATGACGCCGTTGCCGTCCGCGTCGAGTCGTGCGAACATCTCCTCGCGTCCGGGCCACTCGTCCTGCGAGATCCTGCCGTCGCCATCCCGGTCGAGGCGCTGCAGCATCTGCTGGAAGTCGAAGCCGCGTCGCGGCTGTCCGAGCGGGCCGCCCCGCCCTGCGCCCGCCCCCGGGCCGCCCTGCCCGCCGGGGCCGAAGCGCGTGCCCTCGGCCTCGGTGACCACGCCGTCGCCATCCTGGTCGAGCATCGTGAAGATGCGCGGGGCGCCCTGGAACTCCTCGGCGGAAAGCCGGCCGTCACCGTCGGCGTCGAAGCGCTGCAGCATCTGCTGCCAGCGTTGCGCCGGGCCCATGGCCACCCGCCCGGCGCCCCGGCCGCCCTGCCCGCCCGGCCCGGCCTGCGGCCCG
>JALGVA010000081.1 GCA_029820295.1 Candidatus Zipacnadia bacterium | reverse complement strand
GCGCGCCGCTGAGCGAGGCCGGGATGGAGTCGATCCGCGAGCAACTGCCGACCGCCAACTTCCGCTACGTGGGCCAGCGCGCCAGCAGCGGCTGTCAGGCCTATCACCGCAGCGGCGACCCCAACCACGCGATCATCGCCAGGGAGGCCATGTACCGGCTGGCGGAGATCGTCGCCGGGATGGACGAGGTCGGGGACTCGCGCGGCGTGGTCTACCTGCCCACGCTCTTCGACCTGGTCGAGGAGTGCGATGCCTGGACCGACGCCGACCGCGTGGTGCTCAGCCGCTTCCTCTACGAGTTCGCGACCAAGCTGCACTACCTGCGCGTGGACATCGGGCCCGCGCCCGTGCCGCACGGCAACAACTGGAACATCCGCACCGCCTGGTCGGCGGCGCGCTACTTCGCGAAGTACTACGGCATCGACATCAACGGCCGGGCCGAGCGCAACCTGACCACCTACTACGATGCCATGATGACCTGGAAGTCGCGCGAGGACTGCCCGGGCTACGGCTCGATCACCGTCATCGACATCCTGCACTATGTGCTCAAGAAGCCCGACTTCGCGGCCTACTTCGAGTCCGGGCTCGCGCGGCAGATGGCCGACTACGCCATGACCATCACCAGCAACATGGGTGACCTGGGCGGCTTCGGCGACATCAGCGCGCTCTACGGCAGCGCGCACTTCCCCGACCCGATGTCGGTGCTGGCCTGGTACTACCGCGACGGGCGTTACGTGTGGATCCGCGACAAGATGCGCGGTGAAGGTACCGGCGGCGAGTTCCTCGGCCAGTCCTTCCAGGTCGCCGACCTCGAGCCGGTCGAGCCGACGGACCTGCTCGGGGTGCACGTGCTGCCGCTCGAGGACTGGATCTGGGAAAACCGCGACGACGTGCTCGCCACCGGCGTGAGCACCACCGATGAGATCCTGCGCGCGGGCGAGGACCCGCCGCGCGAGGAGTGCTTCGACAAGATATCCTTCCGCGACAGCTTCGACGCGATGGACCAGTACCTCCTGCTGGGCGGGCAGTCGCACGGCTACCACTCGCACCCCGACGGCAACGCGATCATCGGCTTCACCGATGATGAGCGGCTGTGGATCTTCGACAGCGGTTACTTCGTCCCCGACACCACCGAGCACAACACGGTCGCCGTCTTCCGCGACGGGCTGTTCGAGCCGGTGCCGCGCCTGACCGGCCTCGACGCCAGCGCCGACCTGCCGGGCGTGGGCATGACCGAGACCTCGGTGCGGGCCTACAACGGCATGGACTGGAGCCGCGGGATCATCTGGGCCAAGGAGCGGTACTTCCTGGTGGTGGATCGCCTGACCGCGCGCGAAGCCGGCGACTACGGCCTGCAGTGCATCTTCCGCGTCATCGGCGAGCCGGAGATCGAGGCCGACCGCGTGCTGGTGCGCCAGCAGGGCATGCGCATGGCGCTGATGACCGACGGCGCGCCGTCGTGGGAGGTGCGCGGGGTGACGCCCGAGGCGGCCGGGCGCTACGGGCTGTTCGAGAACCAGAACGCGGAGCTTGGTGCCGGTGGCACGCTGAGCTTCCTGAACCTGTTTTACTGCCCCGAGGGCGAGGAGCCGTTCCCGCTGCAGATCGCACGCGCGGCCGATGGCGCGGCGCTCATCAACAGCCCCGACG
This sequence comes from Candidatus Zipacnadia bacterium, assembly GCA_029820295.1. Taxonomy (GTDB): domain Bacteria; phylum Armatimonadota; class Zipacnadia; order Zipacnadales; family UBA5352; genus JALGVA01. The sequence continues at coordinate 19,800 of JALGVA010000081.1, read as the reverse complement.
GCATCGCCTGCGCGGGCGCCGGCGCGCTCCATGAGCCGCGCCTGCCGGTGGTCGATGCCGCGCTCTTCCACCTGAGCCCGACCGCCATCAGCCTGTGCGACGGCCGGAGCCTGGCATGGCCCGAGCCCGCGCTGCTGTTCGAGGCCGACACGCCGGTTGACCTCGCGCTCGACCTGGCGGCGGGCGAGGGCATGATCGTCGCCGACGCGCCCGCCACCGTGCGCCTCGCCGAGGGCCTGGTGCCGGGGCTGACCGTCGATGGCGAGCAGGCGGGCGCGGTGGCCGACGGGATGATCACCGTGCAGCTCGCCGCGGGCGAGCATGAGCTGGGCTTCACCGCCGGCGGCGCAGTCGAGAACGAGCTGGCCGATGTCTGGGCGCGGCTGGAGCAGCGCAAGCGCGAGCGCATGCGCGCCCGGGCGGCGGCGCAGGGGCCGATGGGGGAGGAGGTCTTCGCCGGCAGCTTCACGCGCGAGGAGACGCGCGACATCTGGGTCGCCGCGGACACCGGCGAGGAGCTGCAGAACCTGGCGGCGCTGGGCGCCCCCATGGCCTGGACCGAGGCCCAGCGGGGAGCCCGCGTACGCAACGCCGTGGACGGGGACCTGGAGACCTACTCGGCGGTGGGCAGCAGCGCGCCGCACGCAAGCGATCTGCCCAAGGACCTGGGCGTCGAATGGTCCGAGCCGCAGACCGTGGCCCAGGCCTGGTTCTTCCACTACAGCGCCCAGTACCAGCCCGCCGATGACGGCTACGAGATACAGTACTGGGATGGCGAGGATTGGGCTGCAATCGACGACAGCCTCGAGAAACGCGACGATGACGCGACCTGGGTGCACAGCTTCGAGCCGGTGACCACGACGCGGCTGCGGCTCTTCGTCACCGCCTTCAATACGTCACGCACGGCGGTTCGCGAGATGGCGTTCTTCGCGCGGTCGGCGGAGATGGCCCAGCGCACCGAGACCCTCGACGAGCCGGTGCGCGCGCTGATCACCGCCAACCTGATCGGCACCGAGGCGGCCGAGGTGATCGCCTGTGTGGGCGACGAGGTGCTGGCCATGAACGCCGGCGGCGAGGTGCTGTGGCGGCAGCCGGTCGGCGGCAGCTACGGCAAGTGCCTGGCCGCCTTCGACCTGGACGCCGACGGTCGGACTGAAGTGCTGGTCGGCGGGCAGGACCGCAGGGTGCACTGCTTCAGCGCCGACGGCGAGGAGCTGTGGGCGGCCGATTGCCCGGCCGACCCGTTCCAGCCCGAAATCGAGCCGGCGCCCGGCACCATCGACGTCATCGCCGCGGGCGACATCGATGGCGACGGGCTTGGTGAGGTGGTCTTCGGGGCGTCCAACTGGTTCGCCTACGCGCTCGACCACGAGGGCAACCTGCTGTGGAAGGCGCTCAACTGGGCGCACCCGCCGCTGGACATCACGCTGCACGACGTGACCGGCGACGGGCGGCTGGAGGCGCTGATCGCCACGCGCTACAACACCGCGAACCTGTTCGACGCCGACGGGGACCGGATCGACGCGGTGAGCGCGGGCTACCACGGCATACCCATGTCGGTGGCCGCCGGCGACCTCGACGCCAACGGGCTGGTCGAGCTGGTGACCGGCTCGCGCATCGGCGGCGTCCACGTCAAGGAGCACGGTGGCGAGCGCGCCTGGAACCTGAACCTGGGCAGCCAGGTCACGGACGTGGCGGCGGCCGATCTCACGGGCGGCGGCCTGCCGAACGTGCTGGCATGCTCGACCAACCACTACCTGGTCTGCGCCGACGCCGATGGCGTGCTGGCGTGGCGGCGCAACGTCGGCGGGGCGGCGCGGCAGATGGCCATCGCGGACGTGAATGGAGACGGCGCGCTCGAGATCGTGGTCGCGGTCGCCGGCGAGGTGCCGGCGATCGTCGGCGCCGATGGGACGCTGCTTGGCCGTGTCGGCCCGCCCGACGCCGAGCACATCGCCATCGCCGACATCGACGGCGACGGTCGGCCGGAGCTGATCGCGGCGAGGGACGGGCTGGTGGCGGCGTACCGGTTCTGAGGGCGAGCCGGCGCCGGCACTCACCATGCTTCAGAGGCCCATAATCCACAATCGACAGTCCTGAGACCGGAGGACAGAGATGGCCAACGAGAAGGTCCGGCTCGGCGTCATCGGCCTGGGCGGCCGGGGGCGCTACTTCGCCCGCGCCTACCACAACCATCCCGATGCCGAACTGGTCGCGCTCGCCGACCCGAACCCGGCCGCGCTGGACCGCTGCCGGCCGATGTTCGGCGACAGCATCGACTACTACGCCGACCTCGACGAGTTCCTGGCGCGCGAGGACATGCCCGGCGTGGTCATCGCCTCACCAGACTTCGCCCACCGTGACAACGCCGTGCAGGCCTTCAGCTACGGCAAGCACGTGCTGCTGGAGAAGCCCATCGCACAGTCGATCTTCGACTCGGACGACATCATCCGCGCGTGGGGGCAGGCGGGTACGGTGCTGTGCGTCGGGCTGGAGCTGCGCTACTCGGCCATCTTCGTGCGCATGCGCCAGCTCCTTGATGAAGGCACGATCGGCGAAGTGATGACCGGGATCGCGGTGGACAACGTCTCGGTGGGCGGCAACTACTTCTACCACGACCGCCAGCGCAAGAAGGACTACACCGTCTCGCTGCTCATGCAGAAGGGCGTCCATACCATCGACCTGCTCAACTGGTTCATGGACGCGGGGCGGCCGACGAAGGTCTACGCCACCGGCTCGCTGCTCTACTACGGCGGTGACGCGGCCAACGACAAGCGCTGCCGCGACTGCGAGCAGGCCGACGAGTGCCCGTTCTTCGTGCAGCACGACCGCTTCCTGATGGACTACGGCGTGACCATCGAGAAGGAGGACTTCTGCGTCTTCGCCCGGGAGGCGGACGTGAACGACAACTCGCAGGTGATCGTGACCTACGAGTCGGGCAAGAGCGCGGTCTACACCGAGTGCCACTTCACGCCCGAGTACACGCGCGACTTCTGGTTCGTGGGCGACGTGGGGAAGATGTACGCGCAGTACAACAACGAGTGCAACTTCATCATCCGCAACCGGTACCGCCACACCGATCACATCGACGAGTGGCACCCGCCCGCCACCCGCGGCGGCCACGGCGGCGGCGACCCGCTCATCCAGCAGGCCTTCCTCGACTGGGTGCGCGACCCCGAGCAGATGGACGTGGCCATGACCCTGGCCGCGCGCGACGCCACCTGCGTTGGCGCCGCGGGTGAGCAGTCCATCGAGACCGGGATGCCGGTCGAGATCCCCGCGCCGCCGGAGCTGCCGTTCTGAGGTGAACGGCTGCCTCCCCGCCCTGAGACCGCTCTGCGGTCTCTTCCCCCCTCTCCGTGCGAGCTGCGCAGGACCTTCGGTTCTGCCCGCCTCATGCAGGATGAGGGGGGAACGGCAACGACAGCGCCCTTGCCCTCAGCGCGCCGGATCGAGATAGAACCACCGCGTCTGCGCGCGCTCGATGTCAACGGTGACCTGCGCGGCATTCTCGGCGAGGACCTCGCCCGTGGTGATCTCGGTCACGCGTGAGGGCTCGGCGAGCGTCAGCGTCACGGGCCCCGAGAAGATCCCGTGCAGCGTGATGATGCGCTGGCTGGCGTAGACCGCGTTCCCCGGTTCGGCCGCCACCCAGCAGCCCGCCCAGCGCGCCAGCTTGTTGGCGAACTCCGCGGTCAGACAGGGCGAGCCCACGAACACCGAGCGCCAGCCGCCCAGGTCCTTCGCGGCCACCGCGACCGCGTCGCCCTGCTGGTAGGTCGCCAGTGGCGTCGCGGCATCGTCCACCACCCCGAAGGCCGGGCCGCGGATGGCGCCGGGCAGGCTCACCCCGGCGGTCAGCCCGTCGACGGCCGGATGGTCGCCCTCCGCCTCGACGATCACGTTCAGGTCAGGCTGATCCGGCAGCGCCTGAACCTGGATACCGGTGATGGCGGAGATGGCGTCGGCGGGGTCGTCGGTACCCACCACGCCCGGCGCGTGCACGAAGATCAGCGTCCGGCCCTCGCCCTTGAGCTGCTCGATCGCGGCGCGCTCGGGGTCGCTGATGCGGTAGGGGTTCAGGAACAGGTAGGCGCGGTGCTGCAGCATCTGCGGGTTGCCGAGATCCGACTGCAGGTAGACCCGGTAGGGCACGCCGGACAGGTTCAGCTCGTGGATCTGCGACAGCACGCCGGTGTAGCGGAACTGCCCGCCCATCTTCGGCGCGACCCAGTGGCTGCTGTCCTCGCTCACGATCACCGCCAGGTCCGCGCGCGGCGGCTCGGCGATCGTCAGGTCGCGCTCGAAGGCCCGCATGGCCTCGGCGATCCCGGCCATGATGCCCTCGTCGGCGAACCAACCGCCGGACATGTCATACCACCACGTGCCCAGCCCGAAGGCGAGCATCATGCCGCACTCGCGCCAGACCATGGCGTTGTGGATCTCGGCGGTCTCCGCCCGCCCCCAGGAGAAGTTCTGTGCCGCGGTGCGCGGGACTGAGTGCCACGAGCGCCAGTCCTGCTCGGTGAGGAAGGTGCGCCCGTGCAGGAGCGTCGAGCCGAAGACCGAGCGCACCGCGCCCTGGTAGCCGGCCATGCGGATGGTGTAGGCCGCGGGGCCGGCGAAGAAATCGAGCGCGTCGTCCTCCAGGAAGCGCCCAAGGGCGATATGGTTGGCGGAGTTGCAGGTGATGTCCTCGTAGTAGGTGCCGCACAGCACGCGCCGCCCGGAGGCCTGCTTGATGACATCGGACAGGAACATGACCGTCTCGGCCGGGCCCTCGGAGTAGAACCGCGTCCAGTCGGCGATGTCGCCATCGCTCGCCGCATCGAGTAGCCAGCCGTCCGCCCAGTAGCGCTCGAACTCCGGCGGCCCGGCGGTCTCGAAGGTCACATCGTCGCGATTCCACGCGTCGCGCAGCGCCTGCACGTCCCCCTCGTAACGGCGCCGCAGCCACTCGCGGAAGCTGGCGATGGCCGCCGGGCAGTAGTCGGCCAGGTGGATCTCGTCTCCGGTGAGCCTCGCCCACTGGAACCACTGCCCGTCGTTGTAGCCGGCGACGTGGTAGCCGATGACGGCCTTGCCCGGCTCGCTGCTCTCGACATGGGCGACGAGTCGGCGCAGCGTTTCGGCGGTCTCCTCGCGCAACCTCTGCGAGACCAGGCTCGGCCCGTAACGCTCGCGATCGACCGGCGGCTCGCCGCCCCAGCGCTTGGGGTGCATCTCGACGATGGCGGGCAGGCCGTTCTGGTCCTGCGTGACATCATCGGGATGCTCGGCGCCCCAGTCGCGATAGGCGTCGCAGGCCATGTAGAACATCACGTAGCCGTCGGGGTCCACGCGCAGCACCCGCCACAGCAGTTCATCCACCTCGGAGAAGTCGTACTCACCCGGCCCCATCCACGGCCCGCGGTCGCCGTAGACGTTGCGGCCGAGCACCAGCGGCATGAGGTAGACGCGCACGCCCGCGTCGCGGAAGTCCCCGATCTGGGCGTGGTCGGGCCTCCAGAAGGCGCCGACGTAGAAGGCCCACGGCGTGGGCCGACCGTCGATGCTCAGGCGCGGGCGGTTGGCCCGCCGGTCCACCTCGACCCGGGCGCGGTCGCGCTGCGCGAGGCGCTCGCGGGCGGGCTCGAGCGGCGGCAGCTCCTCGGGCACCGGCTCCTCATAGCGCGGCTCGACCTCCGGCGCCGGCGGCCCGACCTCGACCGCGTCCCAGGCGACATCCGACGGCGCGAAGGCCTGCAGGCAGTGCACGCGGATGCGGCTGTTGCCCTCGCGCACCTCGACGCGCGCGGTGACCTCCTGCCACTGCCCGTGCTGCAGCGGGATGTGCACCGTGCCGAAGGCGTTCGGGTACTGCTGGTCATCGCTGTCGGCGGTGTGCTGGCTGATCATCAGGTAGACGCCGCGGCGCACGTCGGCGTGGGGGTAGACGTGCGCGGTGACCTGGTAGGTCTCGCCGGGCGTCACGTCGATGAAGTCGCTGAGCAGCACGCTGTAGCCGGCGGAGTCGGTCTTGTGCACGCGGAAGGCGCGCTCGCCGTTGAGGGCGACGTCGGCCCAGGCGAACTCCGCGCCCCCGCCCTCGCCGGTGTGCCAGACCCAGCGCGCGGGCCCGCCTTCGCCTACCTCCTCCATGCTCCAGTTGGGGACGGTGGGGCGGTCGAGGTCCTGGGCGTGGACGGAGAGAGTCGAGAGGACACTCATAGTGACTATGTAGCCCACGCGCATCAGTCGTTCTCCTCTGATGGCCCGGTTCCGGTGGCGGTAAGAAACTGCCGAATGGCCGAACAGTGTAGCGGAGTGAGCCATTCCGGTAGCGCGCTCAACAGAGCTTCCGCCCTCGCACGCGCTTCGGCCATGTTGGGGAAGTACCTCGCCCACTCGACCCCGATGCGCACACCCGGCTCGGCAGTCCCTCCCGCCGGGAGTTCTCCCAGTGAGTAGCCCAGAGACGACGCGATGAAGTCCGCCAGACCCCGCTCGTCCGCCACCCACCTAGACACGAAGCGCTGTGCCTCTTCGACATTGCCCCACCGCGCCCAAGCGGCCAATACGTGCGCCAGGGCTGGTCGTTCCCGGAGGCTGCCGCACAACCCCGCCGCCCGAATGCGTTGCAGGGCACGCTCGCGCAATGCAGAAAGCCCGGCCTCATCCAGTATGCGTTCCGCTTCAGGCATCTCAGCCTGCTTCTCGGCGCCGTGCTCTAGGTAGCCGACAAGCAATACTGCGGCAGAGAGCGACGGGGAGCTGTCCACCAACGGAATGAGGAAGCCTAGCTTCGCAGGCTGGTCCTCAAGTGCACTGACTGCGCGCTGAACGGCCCAGTTGATCACCGTGTCGTTGCCGAAGGGTACGAAGCTCTCGCGGTCGTTCAGCTCTATCAACTCGTCGGCGACTATGTAGAGCCCAGTAAGCAGACGCGCCAGATCACGAGGGTATAGCCCATCGGGTATGTGGTCGAGCAAGCGGTCAAGGGCAATACGTGCGCGAGAGACACCTCTGCCACGCGCGCGCTCCTCGGCGAGACGCCGGAACCGGTCAGCCAATGCCCTGGGATCTGCTGCGAGCGTCAGCAGTTCCCGCAATTCCGTCTCCGAGACGGCATCGGGGGCTACCGCGAGCCGGAAGTAGACATCGAAGTGGTCGGCACTGCAGACCCGTCTCTCCCTGCGCCACCGGCCCTCCCAACCTGTGCCCTGACGGATACCGTCGAAGGTGTAGGCGAACCTGGGGAAGAGCGAGCACAACACTTCCCGACATCTGCCTCGGTCTTCCTCGTCATCTAGGAGTTCCAGCACCCCGCCATGGGTCTCAGCGTCCCGCTCTGGCCGTCGCAGGGACAGACTGCTGTCGGACACGCCGCCGACTAGCGCCTCCTTCTGCGCCAGCACGCTGCGGTAGACCTGCGGCCACCGCAGGCGGATCGCCTCCACGCCCAAGAAGTCAATGAGATCAACCTCTGTTGCTACAAGGGGCCAAGTCATCGCCAGCGCGTTAACGTACCTCTTCACATCCCTGACCGTCCCAAGAAGAGGGTCGAGGCAGTCAAGGTAGAAGCCAGCCCAACGGTGCTCGTCCACATCGACGTCAACGGTGGCCCTCAGGAGCCCGTTCAGCCTCTCGGTGAAGATCATGCGCACCTGCTCGCGGTCGGGGGGAGGTAGCTGGAACTCCACCTGGACGATCTTATCGACATAGCCCTTGCCGCCGGCCGCATGGATCTCGTCCAACGCCCCCACGACCACCTCAGGGTCAAACGCCATGAGGTAGATCGTGTTCGGGAAGTCGGCAACTGCCTTGACCAGCTGGAAGACCTGGCGGACCTCGGAGGCGCAGAGACGATCGATGTCATCAACGATGACCACAAATCGTTCACCGGATTTGCGGAGCAGGTCGCTGATGCGTTCGCGGAGTTCGGCGGCGTTGTCATCGGGCAGTGCCCGGGCCAGTTGCTGCATCAACTCGCCGCCGAGCTGTCCACCGGGTACGAGCTTGGCCGCCGAAGCGACCACGCCGCCGTACTTCCTGAGTGCCTCCCTCAGTTGGCTGGCCCTCACTCCCTGGCGGTCCACGGCGCTAGCGAACTGGGTCAGGAAGCGGAGAAGCAGGTCGTCACTCTCACTGAACCACCAAGGGTTGAAGACGAGGACGCGTGGGGTCTCGTCCAACTGACCCAGATAGTACCTCACCAAGTTGAGGGCAGAGGTCTTGCCCGAGCCCCATGTACCGCACAACCCGACGACTAGACCGTCGTCTGCTGGCATCGCGACCATTGCCTCTGCCAGCGCTCGAGCGAAGTCGTCTCTACCCAGCAGGTCTTGCTCCGGCTTCGTGATCGGTGCGTCAGCAAGGACCAGTTGCCCGTATCCACTGCCGGCGGCAGTCATGGCAGTCTCCCCTCCAGAATGTCTACATCAGGTCCACCAGCCGTTCGAGGGCGTCGAGGGCGCGGATCTCGGCGGCGCCGGCCTGGCGGAGCAGATCGGCGCACTCGGAGTCCTGCACCGTCGCGCCCTCGACCTCGTCCGCCGGGTTCTGGAAGGGCACCCGTTCGACCGCGGCCTTGAGCGCCTCGTGCACCGCGCCATAGTGCTCGATGGCCTCGTCGAAGAGCGCGTCGGCGCGTCCGGGCAGACGCTGCTTCGCCTCGTCCAGGAAGGCCACCGCCATCTCGCGGCACTCCAGCCAGCACGCGCCGTTGTAGCCCGCGCCAAAGCGGTCGGCGCAGCCGCTCTCCAGCGCCTCGGCCCAGACCTCGAAGGCCTCCGGCCCGCAGGCGTAGTTCTGGTGGCAGTACTCACCCGCAGCATGCCGCAGCGCGGCGGCCAGGGCCTCGCGCACCGCCACGTCATCGTCGGCGGCGTCGCATGGGAGCACACACTGCACGGAGAGCCAGCCGATCTCGGTGTCCGCGAGTTCCTGCCAGGGCTTGGGCTGCGTCGCGTGCTCGGCGCCGGGGCCGGAGTAGTAGTAGCCCACGTCGTCGTAGCCGGTGATCACGTACCACTCGGGGATGTGCAGCTCCCAGCCGTAACAGGGCACGCCCGTGTCGATGCAGCCGCGCACCAGCGCCCATGCGATGGCCTGGCGGGCGGCGAAGTCGCTGTGCGAGGCATGCGCGCCGGTCACGCCGTCCACCAGGTAGCCCAGGTTCTCGGCGAGGCGATCGACCACCTCGGTCTTCCACGCGGTCGGGCCGCTCGGACAGAGCTGCTCGTGCACGTTGATGGCGAAGGCGTGTGAGGTGCCGCCGAAGACCCACGCCCGCGAGAGGCCCAGCCCGAGGTAGTCGGTACACCCGAGATGGCACCCCATGTGCGTGATCCACGCCGGCTTCTCCGCCAGTCCCTCCAGGCGGTTCATGACGCACCTCCGATGGTCGGCGATGGCACGATCACTCCGGCACGACGCGCAGCACTTCGGTACGCCACGCGTTCAGTGCGATCGTGGCGATCAGGTCATCTCCGTCGGTCTCGGCCGCAAGCTCGCCGCCCTCGACCAGCCGCTGCAGCGCGAGAGCGCCCCACCAGCCGCCCTCCAGTCGCACCGTGCAGGTCACAGGCTGGTCGGTCGGGTTGCGCACCGCCAGGTACGCCTCGCCGCCGGGCCCGCCGTAGCGCTCGATGCGCACTTCGGCCGGCTCGGCGCGCGCGTGGGGCACCGGCTCCCAGCCCGCCGCGTTCAGGGCATCGAAGATCGGCAGGTAGTGGCGGAACAGCTCGCGGTCGCGCTCCATGAGCTCGGGCGTGAGGAAGTAGCGCTGCATGTGGGCGTAGCCCGGCTCAGTGCCCCCGCCCGCCGTCGAGATGCCCGGCCAGAAGCCGTAGAGGAGCTGGTTGTCGAAGTGCCGGCGCATCTCGTCGGCGGTCATCGCCGGCACACGCACCTGCACCGCCGAGCGCCACTGCATCAGGTTTGAGACCGGGCGGTGGTACGCGTAGATGCGCTGCTGCATCGCCTGCGCATCCTCCTGGAAGTCCACCAGCTCGCAGCCGGTCACGTCCGCGAGGTGGCCGTAGAGGCGTGTGGCGTGCGGGTACAGGTTGAACATCAGCAGCTTGCCGCGCTCGTGCAGGTACTCGCGCAGCCACGTCAGGAACTCCGCATGCGCCATGCCGCTCACGACCAGCGGGTCACCCGAGGCCAGCGAGAAGGTCGGGGGCAGGTCGGCGGCGGCGAGGTGCTCGGGCGCGTGGTCCTCATGGCCGGCGAAGGTCGGGCTGACGCTGTCCACGTAGATGCCGTCCGCCCACTCGAGCGCGGGCGCCACACGTGTGGTCCGCGTCCAGTCGGCGATGTTGGGCGAGGGCAGGTCGGGGTCGGAGTTGGTCTGCCACCACGTGGCCCACGTCGTGTACCTGTCCTCGAAGTAGGGCGCCCGGCCCTCGGGGCCGATGATCATCGAGTTCAGCACCACCCGCGCCATCTCGTTGCGCGGGGTGCTCTGCCACTGCTCGTCCGTCTCCTCCCCCGCCCACGCCCGCAGCAGGGCCAGCCGCTCCTCGTACGGGGGCATGTCCGCGCGCTCGGCCGCTTCCGGGAAGTACTGGCGCACCCCCCACGGTTCGATGTAGCGGAAGGTCAGCGCGCCATGCTCCCGGCACCACTCGCGCTGAGCCGCCGTCGCGTCGCCGCATTCGTAGAAGGCCAGCCCGAAGTCCTCGACGTCAGGCGTCGCGGCATCGGGCAGCCGCAGCGTCCAGCAGCCTCCGCGCGTCGCCGCGCCCTCAAAGAAGCCCGGGAAGACTGCGTAGTAGCGTTCGAGCGCCGCCCGGAAGCCCCAGGCCGGATCGTGGCGGTAGAGCACGAAGCTGAACTGAGCCGGTGCGTCCGGCGACGCGGACGACAGCGCGAGATCGACGCTCGTCGCCAGGCCGGCGTCATCGCAGTGGAAGCCCTGCAGGGACGGTGGATCAAGCGCGGTCGCCATCGCCAGCGCGCCGATCTCACCCGCGATCGACGCAAGCGGGTAGCGGCCGGTGGGGTGGCCGGCGAAGCCTGCGGCATCCTGGCAACTGCCACCGGGCTCGATGACGACCTGCTCATCCGGCCCTGCCGACCAGCGCCAGTTCGCCGGCGCGAGGGGCAGCCGCCACGTCACGCGCAGCGCGCGGTCGGCGGGCTCAGGCTCGGCGGCGGCCACGGTGACCTGTGCCGACAGGTAGTCGGCATGCGCGGCGTACTCGACTGCGACTCGCAGGCCGTCGATCTCCGCCGACTGGACCGGGGCGTCCCGTCCGGTGAGCGGCGCGCGCACCGGTCGCTCGGCCCCCCAGCCGCCGGGGGAGGCGGTGATGCGCAGGTCGTCGATGTCGGCCTGCAGCGCCCCCTCAGTGTACACCCGCAGTGACAGCCGCACCTGCGTGACCGCGGGCGGGACGACGTAGTCGTAGCTGAAGCGCCGCCACCTGTCGGGCTCGGCGACCGCGAAGCCCACCCTGTAGTGCGCGTTGGAGTAGGGGGTGTGCTGCCAGCCGTGCGGCGGCGCCGCGTCGGCGGTGAGGTCGCGTCCATCGGCGCCGAAGAGGCGCAGGCAGAGGATATGCGTGCCTTCGGTGGACGGGCTACGCGCCAGCCAGGAGATAGTGAGGACGTCGCCGGGCCGCACCTCGACCGCCTGCGCGGCCGCCATGCCCGCTCCCGCCGTCCCGCCATCGCCGATGCGCAGGAAGCCCGCGCCCTCGGCGGCATCGCCCTCGATGCGCTCGGCGAAGACCTCGGTGGCGTCCCAGTCGGCCATCACGGCTGAGGTCCACGTGGGTTGCGGGGCGTTGAAGCCGAGGGCGAGCGCCTCGCGTGAGGGCAGGTCCTCGGGGCGGCGGAACTCCTGCACGAACAGGCCGCCCGGGCTGTCCGTCGCAGGCAGCGGGCGGCCGTCAATGCTCACAGCGGTCGCCTGACCGGTGGCATCATCGAACGTCACGGCCAGGCCATCATCGGTGCGCAGCTCCCGGCCGGGAGCTGCGGAGGCCGCGATGGCCAGCAGCAGCGCTGCGTGCGGGAGCCACGAGATGCGCATGTCAGACCGTCTCTCATCGCGCGGGGAGACCGGTGCGCATCGCAGGCTTCGCTGCGCTCTGCGCGGTTACCTCCGTGCTCAGGCGGGTTCGGGGTAGGAGTAGAAGCCCTCGCCGCTCTTGCGCCCCAGCTTCCCCGCCTGCACCATCTCGACCAGCCGGTCCGGCGGCCGGTAGCGCTCGTGGCCGGTCTGCTCGTGCAGGGCCTTCAGCAGCGAGAGGACCATGTCCAGGCCCATCATGTCGGCGGTGCGCAGCGGGCCCATGGCGTGGCCCATGCCCATCTCGACCGCGGTGTCGATGGCCTCGGGCTGCGCACCCTCGTCGAGCAGCTCAATCGCCGCCGTCACCTGCGAGGCCAGGATGCGGTTGACCACGTGGCGCGGGACTTCCTGCGAGGTCATCGGCTCCTTGCCGAGTTGCGCGCACAGCTCGCAGGCGGCCTCAACGACCTCGGGCAGCGTCGCCGAACCCGGGTCGATGAGCACGAGCTTCATGGCGGGCGCGGGGTTGAAGAAGTGCATGCCCAGGAAACGCTCGGGCCGCCCGAAGGCGTCGGCGAGCACATCGACGGGCAGCGCCAGGCTGGTGGTCGCGACGGGAATGCCCTCACGCACCATGCCTGCGGCCTGGCGCAGCACCTCCCCCTTGACCTCGATGTTCTCGGACACCGCCTCGATCACCCAGTCGGCGTCGGCCAGCACCTGCCATGTCGGCTCCCAGGATATGAGGCGGCGGATGCGGGCCGCGTCGTCGGGGGTGATCCTGCGCGTCTCCATCCCCCGGCGCAGCGACCGGTCGAGCAGGCGCTGACTGCGGTAGATGGCCTCCTGGGAGGTGTCCAGCAGGTGCACGCGCAGCCCGGCGTCGGCGGCCGCCTGGGCGATGCCCGTGCCCATGGTGCCCGCGCCGATCACACATAGTCTCTCTACGCTCATCGCTCTCCCTCCGATCTGGAATGCATGGTGGCTGCTCTCCGCACATCAACACCTCGTGGGCGGCGGGACGGCGTGTCGTCGGTGTTGAGGGATTCGGCGTCGGGCGCCCTGTGCCCTACCTGCCGGCGCGGAGGAATCCGTGCGCACCGGCGGGAAGCCCGTCCCATCCGGTCGTCTGAGGAGGACCAGCGATGCTCATCGACTTCCACGTACACCTGGGCAACAGCTTCCGCAACGAGTACCCGAACGGCCGCAGGTCGCCATCGGTGCACCAGCTCATCGATTGGATGGACCGCAACGGCATCGACATCGCGGTGCTGCTGCCGCTGGAGAGCCCTGAGGTCGTGCCCGGCTACTACCTGTCCGAGCAGGCCGTGGCCGATCGCGACACCTACGGCGAGCGCCTGATCGCGTTCTGCTGCTTCGACCCCCGCATGAAGTCCGTGCCCGAGCTGATCGACACCTTCGTTCACCGTTACGGCGTCAGGGGCTTCGGCGAGGCGCTCAACGGCCTGGCCTTCGACGATGAGCGCAACTGGCCGATCTACGAGAAGTGCGCCGAGCACGCGCTGCCCTACCTCTTCGACATGGGCCCGACCTACTGCTGGGACGATGTGGGGCTGCCGCGGCTGGAGCGCATGCTCGCGCAGTTCCCCGGCTGCCAGTTCGTGGGCCACGGGCCGGGGTTCTGGACGGCGATCTCGGGCGATGACCCGCGGCAGGGCTACCCCTCCGGCCCGGTCACCCCCGGCGGCGCCATCGATCGGCTCATGGCGAGCCACGATAACCTCTGGCTGGACCTGTCAGCGGGCTCGGGCCACAACGCCATGACCCGCGACCCGGAGTTCGCGGCGGGCTTCATCGAGCGCCACTGGCGCAAGATGCTCTTCGCGACCGACTACTTCATCGTGAACCAGGAAGTCCCCAACGTGGCGTGGTTCGCGAACCTGGACATCTCGGCGGAGATGCGCGCGGCCATCGGCGCGGGGAACGCACTGCGGCTGCTGGGGATGTAGCCCGGCCCCGCCTTGCAGACGGCAACGACGACGACACGCGTCGGAAGCTGAACCGGGATGCCCATCACCGTCGGGATGGTCGGGCTGGGCGCGTTCGGCCGGGCGTTCGTGCAGCCGGCCAAGGACCACCCCGAGGTCGCGGGCATTGCGCCGCGCGACCTCGACGGGCACAAGCTCGGCCGGTGCGCGCAGATGTTCGGGATCGACGCGTGCTACACCCGCCCCGACGAGATCCTCGCCACCGACATCGACGCGGTGATGATCATCACCCAGCCGTGGCTGCGCGCACTCCAGGCCATGGAGGTGGGCAGGCACGCCTGCCTGGTGGACGAGTCCGTGATGGCCTGCGTCGAGGGGCGCCGGCCGCCCGTCAACGCCTGGGCGGCGGTGCGCTATCTCGCGCCGGGCGTGATGGCGCCCAAGTCGGTGCTGCGCGACGGCGAGTTGCTGGAGATGCCGGACCGGGGAGACCCGCCCGGCGAGAGCCGACCGCCAGCGAGCAACGGGTCTATCGCCCGCATATCACAGGCACTTCGATGAAGGTTGGTCCAACAGTCGAAGTCCTGGCGTTGCAGGTACTTCAGCGGGCGGCAGGACCGTCTGCTGCCGTTTCGCACCGTTACGCCTCTCGTGCTGTCCGGCCTCTCGTAGGGGGGGGGCAGATAGATGAGCATATTTGTCTGGGAAGGGGATTTTGGAGCAACAGGAGGAGAAGTGGGAAGCAGAATCGAAGCAGCAAATAGAGGTCGACCATATGAGAGAGGAGTGGCAACGGATGAGAAGGGGTTTCACTCTGATTGAGCTGCTGGTGGTGATCGCGATAATCGCGATCCTCGCGGCGATCCTGTTCCCCGTGTTCGCCCGAGCTCGTGAGAAGGCAAAGCAGACGTCATGTTTGAGCAACATGAAGCAAATCGCCCTGGGGCAGCTCATGTACGCTCAGGACTATGATGACGAGACCGTGCGCTGGAACGGCTACTGGGACAGTGGTGAGTACAATCCTCCTCAATTCGCCTACTGGTACGAGTACATAATGCCCTACGTGAAGAACGACCAGATCTTCATATGCCCCTCTGCCACCGATCGTGCGCTGGACCCGGGTTACGCGCCTGCGAACACCTACCTGTGCAACTACGCGGTGAGCAACGGCTGGCCGATGCAGAACCTGTCCGAGTTTATGACGCCGGCGGCCACGGTAATGATGTGCGAGACCCAGAGCAACAACTACTACCGCTATCGCCTCGCGCCGAACAGCGACTACGCAATCGACAGCGCTGCCCGGCACAGGCACAACGATGGGCTCAACATCGCGCTGGCCGACGGTCACGCCAAGTGGTATCCGGCCGCCAAGTTCGCCGACGGCGAGCCCACGATCGACCTGCACTGGTGGCCGAACTGGCCGTACTGAGCGGCCATCGCCGCTGCTCTCCGCCCCACCTGGCCGAAGAGTCGGGGGCACCGGGCCCGCGGGTGCGGCGGGCCTTGCTGCGATATGCCATCGCCTGAGGCCGGTACATGACAAAGGCCCCGGTTGGGGGATACCGGGGCCTTTGTCGGAACTGAATGGACCCACGCCACCTCGCATGCCGCTCCGCCGGGTCAGTCCTCCACCGTTTTCACCAGGAGCGGGAACCACCACGCCGCATCATCACCACGCCACCGCGCCGCGTCCATCCCGTCCAACTACATGCTCTCAGACGGAAGAGCACAGGCTGAAGTTCAGTGGTTTCGTGTAGCTTATCGTGCGACCGTCAGTCCGAGCCGCCGCTTTCCACCAGCGCGGCCTTCGATCGCGTGTACTGCAACTCCACCTGCGTCTGCAGCCCGGCGAGGATCTGATGCGTGACCTCGAGGTCCTCCTCCGCCTCCTCCTCGCACAACAGGCCGATGCACACCACGTCGGTGGGCTTGATGTTGGCGAAGGCGAAGCCCAGGCCGGTGGGCGGGTTGAGGCGTCCGGCGGCCAGCGGCTTGATGACGATGACCGGCTTCGGGGTGTTGCGGATGATGTTGGCGACCCAGTCGGTCTCCACCGAGCACAGGAAGCCGATGGGGTTGAAGGGCTGGATGTAGGCCGCGATGTCGTAGCCCGCGCGGTCGCCCACCACGATCGCCTCCGGCCGATGTGTGGACAGCCCCGGCGCCATCCCCTTGCTGCGGATGTAGGCCGCGACCTCCTCGTACTCGGTGATCTCGTTGGTCGCCGGGTGCAGCCGCGAGTCGGTCCACGAGGTGTGCGGGAAGCAGAACTCGGCCCCCAGCTCCGCGCATTGGTCGATGCCGGCCTTCAGCTCCTCAACGTCCGCGCCGCCGGGCGTGAGCACCTGGATGATGTGCCGGCCGGTGCGGCGGCGGTGCAGCTCGATGGCCTCGGTCAGCAGCTCGCTGATCGGCGCGACGATCGCGTTCATTCCGCCGGCGGTGCAGATCTCCAGCACGTTCGCGATCTTCTCGGCATCCTGGTAGCGCCGGATCCACTTGCTCTTCGCGGCGCTCTGATGCGAGTACCCCAGGAACCAGTTGGTGCCGATCACCAGCCGGCCGATCTCGTGCCCCTCGATCATCGTCGTCGGCAGCGTGCCCTCGGACATAATCAGACCTCCATGCCCGCGTCTTCAGCATCGGCGACGGCCCGTCGGCGGAGTGTTCGTGGGCGTCGCGCGGATTCCTGCGTCCGGGCAGGGGACGGCGCCCTCCGGGGCGCAATGTGCGTCACTACCGAAGGGGAGATGATGCACATGGTCAGGCTCATGCCGCTCGCGATCGCGCTCAGCCTCACGTGTTCGCCGTGCGTGGCCCAGGAGAACCTGTGCCCGAATCCGGGCTTCGAGGCGGTCGATGACGCCGGATGGGCGGAGGGCTGGACGATCTGGCCGGAGGAGCCGGACGAGGGCGCGGGCGTGGTGATTGACGACCACGTAGCGCACTCGGGCGAGCGCTCGCTGCGCATCTGGCACGAGAGTGACCGGGCGTATTCGCGCGCGCAGCGGCGCATCGAGGTGAAGCCGGGCGCCTCCTACCTGTTCACCTTCTTCGTGCGCACGCAGGACGTCGAGCCCGCCGCCGGCGGCATGGGCGCGCGGCTGTACATCGAGAAGTCCTCCGGCGACCGCGCCTCGACCAGGCAGCAGGGGACGATGCCGTGGACGCAGATCCGCGTGGGGCCCATCGAGGTCGGCGACGCGAGCTTCGTCACGCTCATGTGCTACCTGCACCAGGCCTCCGGCACGGTGTGGTTCGATGACATCTCGGTGGTGGAGGTGACCGAGGCGGTCGCCCGGAGCCTGGCCCAGCAGCAGATGCAGGCCCGCTTCGCCTCCGACGTCACGGTCGTGCGCGCGTTGGCCGTCGAGGCGGATGACCAGGCGGCGCTTGAGCAGATCAACGCGCTGCAGGAGCGCGCGTGGGAGTCGGAGTTAGAGACCGAGGTGGACTACCGCGCCGGGCCGCCGTGGTTCCCGATGCATGTGGAGCTGTTCCGGGTCGCGGCACAGGTCAACGCCCGGCGGCTGCGCGACGCCGGGGCGGTCGTCGCGTGGGTGGACGACCCATTTGCGGCCTTCCCGGCGGCGCAACTCATCCCCGACGAGCGCGATGCCTCCGCCGAGGTGGTCATGTGCCGCGACGAGCGCGACCAGGCGCTGGTGAAGCTGTGCAACCTTGCGGATGAGCCGATGGCGGTCAAGGTCGCGGTCGCGCCGCCTGCCGGCGACGGGGCGCCGGCGATCGCCCTGCGCGAGGTCATCTGCATCGATCCGGGGCTGGGCGGGCAGATGTACGGCGACCCGCTGCCGCTGCTCGATCTGACCGACGGTCGCGCGACCATGACGCTACCGCCGGGCGTGGTGCGCGGCGTGTGGCTGCAGATCGACTCGGCCGGAGCCGCGCCGGGCGACTATCGAGCGGCGCTCACCATCACTCCTGCCGCAGGCGCACCCGTGGTCCGTCAGGTCAACATCCGCGTGTTGCCGGTCGCGATGCCCGCCGAGAAGCCGGTGGTGACGTGGAACTACTCCTACGAGAACTACTGGATCATGGGCGAGCGCTGGGAGCAGGCTCGCCGCGACCTGGTCGAGCACCACATCAACGCCTACTGCTGGCCGCACCCGTACCTGCCGTGGCCGGTGCTGGGCGAGGACGGCGTGCTGCAGCCGCTCGACTGGTCGCGCTTCGACGCCGGGCTGCGCAGCCACGACAACATTCGGTGGCTGCTGCTGTGGCCGGGCTTCGAGTGGGGCGAGAACGTGCGGCTGAAGCTCGACCTCGAGCCCGGCTCCGACGAGTGGCGACGCGTGTTCGTCGAGTGGTTCACCGCGCTGCGCGAGGGCCTCGCCGCCCGCGGCTTCGGTCCCGATCGGGTGGCATGGTACCTCGCCGACGAGCCCTGCAACCTCGCGCGCGCAACGGCCGTGCAGCTCACCGGCGAGGTCATCAGGGAGATCGCTCCGGACGCCTACGTGCTGGCGAACCCCTACGGTGCGGCCACGCAGGAGCTGCTGGAGATGATGGACCCGGTGGTGAACCTGTGGTGCCCGTCGCTGAGCATGCTCGATGACGAGCACCTCGAGTTCTTCCGCGCGGGCACCGAGGTGTTCTGGAGCTACCAGGTGCTGGCGAAGACTGCAGACCCCTTCGGAGCGTACCGGTTCTCGTTCTGGCGCTGTCACGACAGGGGCATCACCGGGCAGGGCTTCTGGTGCTACGCCGACGCGAAGGGCAGCAACTGGGACCCGTACGATCACGAGCGCGCCGAGTATGCGCCCATCTACGACGGCGATCCGCGGGAGCTGATCCCCGGGCGGCGTTGGGAGGCCTGGCGTGAGGGCGTCGAGGACTACACGCTGCTGTGGATGCTGGACGAGGCCGCCGACGGTGAGCTGACGGAGGCGCAGCAGCAGGTGGTGGCGCAGGCCCGGACGGCGGTCGAGACGGCGATGGTGGAGCGCACGCCGCCCGCGGTGACGGATGCGAGAGGCGAGGTGCTGCAGGCCCTCGTAGCGATGGCGGCCGACTGAGCGCCGACCTTTTTTCGCGCGAGGGAGGATTCGGCGGAAGGCATGTTCAACTGCGCGCAAACTGGCGGCTCTGCGCTTCGGTGAAGCGGGGAGCCGCCGCCTGCTATTGCCGGATGTCGCCTGTCGGAGAAGGAGGGATCGCCAGATGACGTATGAGCAGATGCAGGCCAAGCAGCTCAAGCTCAGCCTGCTGCTGGCCGTGGTCTTCCTGATCACGGTATTCAGTGTGCCCTTCCTGAACGCCGCCTTCCCGAGCCAGATGCTCACGCCGGTGCTGGGCATCCCCTTCGTGTGGCTCTTCGTGGGCATCCTCTTCCACGTGGAGTTCTGGATCATCGCGGTCGTCTACACCCGCTGCTCGAACCGCTGGGAGGAGGAGATGACCGATGGGGAGTGAGGTCGTCGTCCTTCCGCTCATCGCCGCGATTGTGGTGCTGGCGCTGACCATGTATCTGGGCATCAGCGCCGCGCGCCGCACGCAGACTCTGGCCGACTACTGGGTCGCGGGCCGCTCGGTGGATGTGTTCACCAACGCCTCGGCCATCTCGTCGAACTACCTGTCGGCGGCGTCGTTCCTGGGCGTGGCGGCCTTCGTGTGGGCCAACGGCTTCGACGGGGTGTGGTACGCCACCGGGTTCGCGGCCGGCTACATCCTGCTGCTGCTCTTCATCGCCAGCCCGCTGCGCCGCTTCGGCGAGTACACCATCCCCGACTTCTGCGATGGGCGCTTCGATTCCGAGCGCCTGCGCCACGTCGGCATCATGTGGACCTTCGTGATCTCATCGCTCTACATCATCGCCCAGATGGT
>JALGVA010000240.1 GCA_029820295.1 Candidatus Zipacnadia bacterium | reverse complement strand
GACGCAGCAGGAGAGTGACCATGCCGCTGGAGCGTATCCGGGGGAAGAGGATCGCGGTTCTCCTGGGCGGACAGTCGGGAGAGCGCGAGGTGTCGCTGCGCTCGGGTGCGGGCGTGCTCGCGTCGCTGCGCCGCCAGGGCTTCGACGCCGTCGAGATCGACCCGGGGCCCGACCTGGTCGCGCAACTGCGCGACGCCGGCGCTGAGGTCGTGTTCAACGTGCTGCACGGGGGCGCGGGCGAGAACGGCGCCATCCAGGGGCTGCTGGAAGTCGCGGGCCTGCCGTACACGGGCTGCGGCGTCCTGGCCAGCGCCCTGACCATGGACAAGCTGCAGACCAAGCGCATCTTCAAGGCCGTGGGCGTGCCGACGCCGCCCCATGTCTACGCGCACTCCGGCGGCGAGGCCGCGCAGTTCGCCGCGTCGGCCATCGAGCAGTTCGGCCTGCCCGCTGTCGTCAAGCCGCGCGCCGAGGGCTCCAGCCTCGGCGTGTCCATCCCCAAGACCGAGGCGGAGCTGACCGAGGCTGTGGCCGGGCTGCTGGCGCGCTACGGCGAGTGCCTCATCGACCGCTTCATCGACGGCGTGGAGGTCACGATCGGCGTCGTGGGCGTGGGGGCGGAGATGCGCGCGCTCCCGGTGCTCGAGCTGGTGCCGAAGAACGAGTTCTACGACTACCAGGCCAAGTACACCAAGGGCATGACCGAGCTGATCGCCCCCGCGCGCATCTCCGACGACGAGACCGCGCGCAGCCAGGCGGCGGCGCTGCGGGCCTTCGAGGCGCTGGGATGCGCGGGCCTCGGCCGCGTGGACATGCACATCGACCGCGAGGGCGCCTGCTGGGTGCACGAGATCAACTCGGTGCCGGGCATGACCGAGACCTCCGACCTGCCCCACGCCGCCGAGGCCGAGGGCGTCTCCTATGATGAGCTGGTTCTGCAGATACTCGCCACCGCCGCGATGCGCATGTGAGCTGCGGGAGCCGGTCACACATGCGTCGTCACGCCCGGAGGGGTTCTCGATGACCTCGCGCCTGCTGCTCGTCGCCTTCGCCATCCTGAGCTGCCTGGGGAGCGCCGCCGCCATGACCATCGTTGACGATGGGCGACCGGTCGCGTCCATCGTGCTTCCCGCCGAACCGACCCTCACCGAGCAGTTCGCCGCCGAGGAGCTGCAGCACTACTTCGAAGCCATCTCCGGCGCGCAGTTGCCGATCGGCTCGGAGGCCGACGCGCCCGCGAGCCCGCGCATCCTCGTCGGGCGCACCGAGCCGACGCCCGCCGTGCTCGCGGATCTCGGCGAGGGCGAGCCCGAAGCCTTCGTGGTGCGCACTGCCGGCGATGACCTGATCCTCGCCGGCGCCGGCGACCGCGGCACGCTCTACGCCGCGTACGACTTCCTGGAGCAGCACCTGGGCTGCCGGTGGCTGGGACCCGGGCCGACGTGGGAGGTCATCCCCGAAAGCCCGACCATCGAGATCGGCGGCATCGACCGCACCGAGCGCCCGGCCATGCGCTACCGCTTCCTGCGCATGACCGCCGGCGGCGAGCCCGGGAGCTGGGGCGCGCACTGTCTGAGCTGGGCGGCGAAGTGCCGCATCAACATCGGCTCGGGTTGGCCCCCGGCCGAGCCACCCGAGGAGCTGGCGCGGCGGGGCGGCTTCCCGGCCTGGATGGCCCCGCACGTGCTGCACCAGATCCTCGACCCGGCGGCGCACTTCGCCGAGCACCCCGAGTGGTACGCGCTTGTCAATGATCGGCGATTGCAGGCCGAGCGCGGCGGCTTCCAGCAGGTGTGCACCACCAACCCCGAGGTGGTCGCCGCGATGGTGGATGGCCTGGGCGCGATGTTCGACGCGCGGCCGGAGGTCGAGTTCATGGGCCTCGGCCAGGGCGACGGCACCAACTTCTGCCAGTGCCCGCAGTGCACCGCGCTCGATACGGGAGAGATCTGGCCGGGCTCCGATGGCACCGGCTCGAGGGGCCAGCCGGTCATCACCGAGCGCTGGCTGAGCTTCGTCAACGCGGTCGCGCGCGGCCTGCGGCAAAGCCATCCGGGGAAGAAGGTCTACACGCTCGCCTACCACCAGACCTTCCGGCCGCCCGACCCGGCGGTCATCCGCCCCGAGCCCAACGTCATGATCCAGGTGGTCAACTCGCGCCCCAACTACGTATGCTTCGTCCATCGCTTCGAGGCCGCAGACTGTCCGGCCCACGAGCGCTTCCGCGACGGCATCGAGCGCTGGGTGCAGATGACCCCCGGCGGCGTGATGGTCTACGAGTACGTGGTGCACTCGACCTTCTGCTCGATGCCCTACGCCGCGCCGCACAAGTTCATCGACGACATCCGCTACCTCAGCCGCATCGGCGTGGTCGGCTACGAGGGGCAGTCGGTGCCCACGCTGTGGGGCACCTACGGCATCATCCACTACGCC
This sequence comes from Candidatus Zipacnadia bacterium, assembly GCA_029820295.1. GTDB lineage: Bacteria > Armatimonadota > Zipacnadia > Zipacnadales > UBA5352 > JALGVA01. The sequence goes on along the minus strand of JALGVA010000240.1, from coordinate 2,549 downwards.
ATCGCCAAGGCCACCTGGAACCCGGACGTGGACGCCGACGCGCTGGTGCGCGATTACTGCGACCACGCCTTCGGCGCCGCCTCCGCGGCCATGCAGCGCTTCTACGCCACCATCGAGCGCTCGCTGGAGGAAGCCGATCACACCACTGAGGGCGTGTGGAGCTGGATGACGCCCGAGAACCTGGCCGAGGCGCGCACCCATCTTGACGCCGCGCACGCCGCCGCGGACTCCGACGTCGTGCGCACGCGCCTGCGCAGCATCGAGGTCGGCTTCCACTACGGCGAACTCGGCGCGCCCGCCTGGTTCATGGCCCGCCGGGCCCTCGCCGACCGTGACCCCGAGGCGCTGCAGCAGGCCATCGACCGCGCGAACCAGGCCGCGCAGTATGTCACCGACGAGCAGCAGCGCGAGCCGCACTACGCCGCCGCGCCCGGCCGCCTCACGCGCACCTACGTGGTGAGCTGGGAGCGGGCGCTGGCGCGCATGCAGGAGGAATAGGCGATGCCCGAGATCATCGACGCACACACGCACATCTTCCCCGACCGTGTCGCCGACCATGCCGTCGAGCGCCTCGGCGAACTCTACGACGCGACCCCCGTGCGGCGTCCGGTGCTGAGCGAGCTGATCGCCGAGATGGATGCGTCGGGCGTGAGCCGCGCGGTTTCGGCCCCGGTCTCGACCCGGCCCGACCAGGTCCCGTCGATCAACGACTGCGCACTCGGCATGGTCGAGCACCCGCGCATGATCCCCTTCGGCACACTGCACCCGCACTTCGAGGACGTTCCTGGGGAGATCGACCGCCTGCTCACCGGCGGCATCCTGGGCGTCAAGCTGCAGCCCTTCTTCCAGGGCTTCGACTTCGACGACCCGCGCGCGGCGGAGATGTTTGACGCCATCGGCGATCGCCTGGTGGTGCTCATGCACGGTGGCCAGGAGATCATCCCCATCAGTCCGGTGATCCCGAACCCGGAGGCGCTGGCGCGGCTGCTGGAGCGTCATCCGCGCCTGCGCATGATCGTCGCGCACATGGGCGGTTACGATATGTGGGACGGCGTCAACGCGCATCTCATGGGCCTGCCGGTGTACTTCGATCTGTCATACACCCTCGACCGCGCGCCCGACCAACTGATCATGGACACCTGCTCGCGGCACGGCTGGGAGCGCATCGTCTTCGGCAGCGACTTCCCGTGGATGTCGCAGACGCAGGCGCTGGCTGGCCTGCGCCGCCTCAGCCTCGATGACGCCACCTTCGCCGCCGTGGCATCCGGCAACCTTAAGCGCCTGCTGGGCATCGACCGGTAGCGCATCTCAGGAGAGAATCAATGGACTGGAAGCCCTTCGTCGCCACCTTCGGACTGGTGTTCCTCGCCGAGCTGGGGGATAAGACGCAGATCGCCGCCATGTGCCAGGCCGCGCAGTACCAGCGGCCATGGCTGGTGCTGCTGGGCGCCAGCCTCGCGCTCACAGTGGTCAGCGCCATCGGCGTGGCCATCGGCCATTTCGCGGGGGTGTGTTTCCCGCGCGAGAGCATCCGCTACGTCGCCGCCGGCCTGTTCATCATCATGGGCGTGCTCATGGCTCTGAAGGTCATCTGACCGGCCCCGCGAGAAGGCGCGCGGCGGAGGCCGTGAGGGCCTCCGCCGCGCGCACGTCACGGGTCCCGCTTCCGTCACTTCGGCGCATTCTCCGTCGCCGGGCCGCTGGGCACCAGACACAGGAACTCCAGCGGCTCGACCCCGGTGTTGCGGAACTGATGGATCTCGTCGGGCCTGATGAGGATGGCGGTGTCGGGCGCGAAGCACGACACGCCGTCGGCGTGCGTGACCTCGCCGACGCCGCGGATGATGTAGACCTCGTGCTCCCACGGATGGCTGTGTCGCGGCGTGTAACCGCCGGGCTCGACGACGAAGCGGCGCATGGCGAAGTTGTGGGCGTCGCAGCGCCCGTCGAGCAGCCACTGCATGGTCACGCCCTTCGCCCCGTCGGTTTCCACCGCGTTGCGCTCGCACTGCTCGACATCGACCATGTGCACCGGCGTGCACCTCCTTCACGGCCTCGCGTCCCCCACCCACTTCCCTCTAGCTGCACGCTATTCCTCCGCGGAGGTATTCCGCTGCCCTTCGCGAAGTCGCAGGTCAGGAAGGGGGTGCAACCCGATGCGGTGCTCCGCATCTTGCCCGCACTGGCCCGGCCAACCAGACGAAACGAAGGTGGCTCGACGAATGGCCGAGCTGTGCGACGCCATCGAGCAGGAACGGGCCTTCGAGCCGCTCCTGCAGGCGTTCCGTCGTGTCTTCCGGAACACCTCTCGCCTAGCGCGCCTCCGCTCGGCTGGCAGCGACAAGGTGAAGCTATGCAGGTTCTGCAGACAGCGCGACCACATGATCGCGGACCTGGCGCGGGACATAGAAGAGGGACAGTACAGGCGGCTGTCACTAGCCCGGATTATTCATGCGTGGTGAGAAAGGAAAACGGCAGGAGCGTCGAAATGGCGTGGTGATAGCCCAAAGCGCCGTTTCGGGAGGCTCCTGCCGTGAGTGCACAGTGCG